>JAFDVT010000126.1 GCA_018268875.1 Acidobacteriota bacterium | reverse complement strand
CATCTTCTGGCCGAGCGGCGTCGCCACCGGCGTCAGACTCATGCAGTTGGATTGCCGCACGCAATCGCCGCAGCCTTCGCAAACTTCCTCGTGGATCACTAGGCGCTTCACGGGTTCCGGCAACTTGCCTCGCGACCGTTTGCGACGCTTTTCGGCCGCGCATTCCTGGTCGTAAATGATCACCGTCACGCCGGGGATTTTTTCGAGTTCCCGCAGCGTCGCGGGGAGTTCCGAACGATCCCGCAACTCGGCGTTCGGCGCAAGCGTCATGCCTTCGTACCTGGTGACGTCCTCCGCCAGAACGACGGTTTTCTTGACGCCTTCGGCTTCCAACTTGCGCGTCAACTGCGGCACGGGCAGCGTACCTTCGGCGTGCTGACCGCCGGTCATCGCGACATGACCGTTGTACAGAATCTTGTACGTAATGTTGACGCCGGCCGCAACGCAGGCCTCGATCGCGAGTGACCCAGAGTGGAAAAACGTACCGTCGCCGATGTTTTGAAAGACATGTTCGCGTGTCGAAAACTGCGACATGCCGATCCATGGCGTACCTTCGGCGCCCATGTGCGTCAGGAACGAAAACTGGCGGTCGGGCAGGCGGATCGCCATGGTGTGGCAACCGATTCCGCCGCCGCCCATCTGCCCTTCGAGCAAAATTGTCGACCGGTTGTGCGGGCATCCGGAACAGAAGTTCGGCGGACGCACCAGCGACAGGTCCTTGGGCATCGCGCTGCCCGCCTCGATCTTGCGAACGCGTTCGGCAGCCGATTCCGAGAGTCCTGAAAGGATCCCGAACAGCACGCGAGCCAGCAACTCCGGACTCACCTCGGCATGCGACGGCAGGAGCGGCTTTTCCTCGCGATCGAGCTTGCCGATCACCATCGGGCGCGAAGTCAAGCTGTACAGGATGTCCTTTACTTGGAGTTCGACGAAGCTTTTCTTTTCTTCGACCACCAAGACGAGTTGCAGGCCATCCGCAAAATCGCGAATGAAGGACGGTTCCAAGGGGAACGGCGCGGCGATCTTGCCCAGGCGGATCCCCATCGCCTCCAGCGCGTCGTCGGAACCGAGGCCAAGGTCGCGCAATGCCTGCACGACGTCCAGGTACGCCTTGCCGGAACTCAAGATCCCGAACCAGGCCTTGTTCTTCGCGCCCTTCCAGGTGTTGAACGGGTTCAGCCGCAGGAACTCGCGAACCGCCTGCAGGCGACGCGTGTTCGTCTCGTATTCGAGCGCCACCGAATGGGGCATCGACAGGCGCGCGTCCCACATCTTCTGATAGCCGGCGGGCAGGACTACCTTCGGCCGCTCCGAGTGAACTTCGACGGTGCCGCCGCCGTCGCAAACCTCGGTGACGCACTTCATGCCGGTCCAGGCGCCGCTGTAACGCGACATCGCGATGGCCGCGAGGCCGTAGTCGAGGATTTCCTGCGGGTTGCTCGGGTAGAAGTACGGCATCCCTACGTTGAACAAACTGATGTCGCTCTGGTGGGGGATGGTCGAACTCTTGCAGGAATGGTCGTCGCCGGCGAGCACCAGGGCGCCGCAGTTGGGACCGGTGCCCGACAGGTTGGCGTGGCGGAAGATGTCGCCGGAACGGTCGACGCCGGGGCCTTTGCCGAACCAGATGCCGACCACCCCGTCGACGGTCTTTTCGGGGCCCAGTTGGTCGATGATCTGCGTGCCGTAAATCGCGGTGGCGGCCAAGTCCTCGTTCACACCGGGCTGAAAATGGACGCGATGGTCTTTTAAGATGCGGCCGGCCCGCTGCAACGCGAGGTCGTAACCGCCGAGCGGTGAACCTTCGTAGCCGGAAATGAAGGTCCCGGTGTTCAACCCGGCGCGCCGGTCGCGCCGCATCTGGTCAATCGGCAAGCGCACCAGAGCCTGGATCCCGGTCAGGTAAACACGGCCCTCTTCGAGCAGGAATTTGTCGTTGAGGTTCACTCTCCGGGTAGCATAACACCCGGCCCAACGCCCGCCGTTGCGGGTAGTCCACCCGCAAACATTCCCAGGTAAATCCCTTAGACGAGCCTAAGGACTTCACATTTGCCAGCCGATCTCGTTTTTGAACGGAGAAAAACGGGAGGTGGAACGCACTATTTGGTTTGGCGAAGCAACACAGCCAATTCTTACGGCGCCCACCGCGACCCGATAGAGCGTCCGACCTTACCCAATGTCCGCCAAAACGCCCAATCCGCTGGTCGCCTACACCATTGAGGCGCGAGCCGCCAAGATCGACGATCCGGTGGCCCGCCTGCGGTACCTGCGCCAGTCGGCGGCGCTCCGGGCGACCAAAGACGCCAAACCCGGAAGGATCGCCAAGTGGCATTGGGCGTTGGGCGCGGCGTTCCTGCTGGCCGGTATCGCGGTGTTGCCGATGCGGGGCGTATTTTTCCAGCCCGCTGCGGCGAACACGGCGTCCAAGGCTCCCATCGTGCGGCGGCCGCCCAAGCTTGACCAGGCGGCGCTTGCCAAGGTCGCCGACAACGGCAAGATCTGGCAGGTGGAATCCACCAGGGATTACGAAGAGTATTCGAACGGACTGCGAATTGAGAAGAAGTACGCCATCGGAAACCGGCCGCGCGCAGGCTATCGCCTGTTTGACCGCGCCAATCCGTCGGCCACCCGGTTCCAGATGAAAAACGAGATCGCGGGCATCGTGTTCCACACCACCGAAAGCCATATGGCGCCGTTCCACAAGGACGCGAACGACAGCCTTCGGCGCGCGGCCCGGAACCTGCTCGCGGAGGTCCAGATCAACCGCAGCTATAACTACGTCATCGACCGATTCGGCCGCGTCTGGCGCGTGGTCGAAGAGTCGGACGTCGCCTGGCACGCGGGCAATTCCATCTGGGCCGACGATTCCGGCATCTACGTCAACCTCAACGACAGTTTTCTGGGCATTTCGTTCGAAGCCCAGACGTACAACGAGAACAAGCAGGCGATCGCCACCGACGCGCAGATCCATTCGGCGCGCCTGTTGACCGATATGCTGCGCGCCAAATACAAGATCGCCGCGCTGAACTGCGCGACGCACGCGCAGGTTTCGGTGAGCATGGCGAGCATGGGCATCGGCTACCACACCGACTGGGCGGGCAACTTTCCGTTTGCCGCGCTTGGCCTTCCGGACAACTACAAGCTGGCGCTACCCGCCGTATGGGCGTTCGGCTTCGACTACCACCAGACCTTTATCGACGCCACCGGCGGACAACCCTGGCCCGGCCTGAAACTGGCCGAACAGAATCTTCAGGAACAGGCGGCATTGGCCCGAATACCAGCCGCCCAATACAAACAGAAACTGCAGCAGAGCTACAAACAGCTCATCACCGCGCTGTACGGTCCCATTCACGGAGACGAGGAACAATCCAATGAATCATGATCAGCAAAATCAGACCAACGCGATCGGCCTGGACGTCGGCACCAGCCGCATCGTAGCCGCCACTTCGGTGGATTCCGGCTATCGCTTCAAGTCGCAGTTGAACGCCTTTGTCACCATCCCGCACAGCAAGATGACGGTGATGACGCTCGAACGCGAAGGCATCCCGCACACCGTTCGCGGCAATGAAATCGTGGTGCACGGCAACGAGAGCGAAAAGTTCGCGGACCTGATGAACACGGAAATCCGCCGTCCTATGACGCGCGGCGTCCTCGACCCCAAGGAACCCGTGGCCGTGTCCATGATGCAGCAGATCATCGAATCGCTCACCGCTGTCGAAGACGCCACCGGCAGCAAGCCTCGCGTGTGTTTCACCGTGCCCGCCGCTCCGCTTGGCGCCGAAGAATCGCTGACCTATCACGAAACCACGGTTCGCCAGTTGCTGGAACAGCTGGGCTATGAAACCCGCGCGGTGAACGAAGGCCTCGCGGTGGTGTACGGCGAACTCGAAAGCACCAACTACACCGGCATCGGCATCAGCTGCGGCGGCGGACTGTGCAACGTCTGCCTGTCGTACCTTTCGGTGCCCGTCGTCAGCTTCAGCATCGCCAAGGCCGGCGATTACATCGACTCGAGCGCCGCGTCCATCACCGGCGAACGCGCCAACCACATCCGCATCGTCAAAGAAGGGTCCTTCCACTTCAACGGGTTCTTCGCCGATAAGGTGCAGCAGGTGATCAGCGTGTACTACGACGACATGATCAAGGCGCTGGTGTCCGGGTTGAAGGAAGCGTTTTCGAACGCCCGCAACATGCCCAAGCTCAACCGCCCGATCCCGCTGGTGCTGAGCGGCGGAACCGCGCTGCCGCCCGGCTTCCGCGACCGCTTCGAAAAGATCTTCAAGTCGAGCGATGTCCCCGTGCAACTGTCGGAGGTTCGCATGGCCGCCAAGCCGCTCGAAACGGCCGCTCGCGGCGCGCTGATCGCCGCGCTGTCCGAAATGTAAGTCTGTCGCGACATTCGACAAACTCCGAGTCTTCAACACGCGCCGGGCAAATTAGCGGTGCACTGTTGTCCGCCCGGCGCGCTTTTTTTGTTACGTTATACGACAATACGATTTGCCAGCCCCTGTCTACGTAGCCAGCCTCGACGTTGGAACTTCCTCGGTCCGCGCCCTCCTGTTCAACGCCCACGGCGAAGAACAGAACGCTTACACACAGCAGGTGAAGTACGAACCTCGCAAGACCTCTGACGGCGGCGTCGAGGTCGATGCCGATGAACTGCTGGCCATGGCCATCGAATGTCTCGACGGCCTGCACGCACAGCTCGAAAAACAGGATTGCCGCCCCGCGGCGCTTGCGTTTTCGGCCTTCTGGCACAGCTTTTTGGGCGTCTCCGAAGAAGGCAAGCCGACCACGCCCATCGTCCACCTGTTCGACACGCGCAGCGGCGCACAAGTGGAATGGCTGCGCGAACGCATCGACGTGGTCGAAACGCATCGCCGCACCGGTTGCGTCCTGCACACCAGTTACTGGCCGGCCAAACTGTTATGGCTGCGCGAACATCGCGCCCAGGCGTTTGACGCTACCCATTCCTGGATCTCCTTCGGTGAGTACCTGCATCTGCAACTGTTCGGCACGCCGCGATCCTCTGTCTCGATGGTTTCCGGTTCCGGCATTTGGAACCAGGCGGCGAATCAGTACGACGAAGGCATCCTCGCGTACCTGCCGATCGACGCCGAAACCCAGTTGATTTCGACCGACGAACTCGACCGGCCCAACACACAACTGCTCGCCGCGTTCGCGCAACGGTGGCCTCGCCTGGACGGCATCCCGTGGTACCCGGCGCTCGGCGACGGCGCCTGCAACAACCTCGGGTCCGGCTGCGTTACCAAGGACCGCTATGCGTTGATGGTGGGCACCAGCGGCGCGATGCGCGTCGTGCTCGAGGGGCAATCCGTCGAACCTCCTTCGGGACTGTGGGCCTACCGTGTCGATGCGAACCGCCCGGTGTTCGGCGGCGCGATTTCCAACGGCGGCGAAGTCTTCGCCTGGATGCAGAAGTCGCTGAATCTTCCCGAGGGCGAGGCGCTGGAGAAGGAACTCGCGGCAATGGAACCCGGTTCGCACGGCCTAACGGTGCTTCCCTTCTTTGCCGGCGAACGCGCCCCGTATTGGCGGGCGGACCTCCGCGCCACCATCAGCGGCATGAGCCTCGCCACGCGCCCGGTGGACATCCTGCGAGCCTCGCTCGAATCGGTAGCCCTGCGGTTCCGTCAGATTTACCGCATGATGATCGCCAAAACGGACGAGCCCGCCGAGGTGATGGCGTCCGGCGGCGCCCTGCTCCGTTCCCGCGAATGGACCCAAATGATGGCCGACGCCCTGAACCGCCCGATCGTGGCTTGCGCGGAGAACGAAGCCTCCAGCCGGGGCGCGGCGCTGTGGGTTCTTGAAAAGATCGGCGCGCTGGGCCATTTGAGCGAGGCGCCCACGCGAACCAGCGGCATCGTCGAACCTCGCGCCCGCCAAGCGGCCGCCTACGACGAACTTCTTGAGCAACAAAATCGTCTGTTTTCCGCTATTCACAATAGAGACTGAGATAGCATCAAAGTAATGCCTCCGATGGTGAAAGCAGAACTAACCAAGACGATCGAAGCCCGCAAACTGAACAAGCGCACGATGCGTGCCCTGTCGCCGGACCCCGTGACGATTCCGTTCGGCGGCATCCTCGACAAGATCGAATCCGACGACTATGTCATGCGTTTCTTCTATCTGGGCGAACCGTTCGAAACCGATCTGATGAAGGTCAAAGGCGCTCTCAAATCGCTCGAATAGTCTTTTCGGAAATGATAGATTGTTGAGGATGCTCCGGCGCTACCTCGCACTTTCCCTGTTCGCCTGCCTGTCCAGCCTCGCCGCCGGACCTTCCATCCGAGTGATGCTGCTCGACGGACAGAGCGGCGGCGCGTACCACGCCTGGCGCCTTGTTACGCCGGTGCTCAAGAAGCAACTGGAAGAAACCGGAATGT
>JAFDVT010000125.1 GCA_018268875.1 Acidobacteriota bacterium | reverse complement strand
GATCGCTTCGTCGACTTCGGCGGTGTTCTTGAAGCCGACCGTCACCGAGTCCACGCCGGCGTTGCGGAAGGCGAACTTCATGGCGGCTTTGCGGTCCTCACGGTTGGTGAAGGCGCCTTCGCCGACGAGCTTCATGCTGATGACGCCCATGCCTTGCGTATGAACCGTCTTGGTGTGGCCGACGACTTCCGTCACGTTGCCGGGTTCGGGCGAGTTGTACGCCTCGGCGTCCATCTTGGTGCCCTTGTGGTTCATGCGGATCATGGCGACTTCCAGCCACTTGTTGCCGGGCATCTGGCGAAGGGCGGGCAGGCCGTGGACCGATGCGCCCTGACCTACGATGGCCTTTTTGTGTTTGGCTTCCGATACGCCATCCTGCCAGCGCGCCGTGTCGGCGACCCAGGTGGGCGTGTGCTGGTAATGCAGCAGAGCGACGTCGAAATATTCGGTTTGCGCCAGGCGCCGGAGTTCGTCGATCTTGGCTTGCGGATCGGTTTCCGGACGCGTGGTCATCTTGGTCATGAGGCGGTAGGAGTCGCGCGGGAGGCCTTTGAGCGCGATGCCGAGCATCTTGTGCATTTCGCCGTAGCTTTCCGCGGTTTCAAAGAAGCGGATGCCACGGTCGTAGGCGTAGCGCACGAGGCGGGTGAACTCATCCTGGCCGAGTTCGCGCTGGACGCGGCCGCTCATGGTGCCGGTGCCAAAGGCGAGGCGGGTGACTTTGACGTTGGACTTGCCTAGCGTTACCCAGTCGGTCGCTTTGCCGCCGCTGGCGGTTTGCCCGAGGACCGGAACACGGCCCGTAAATGCCGCTAGCGCCGTGGCGCTGAAGCCGGCTTTCAACAGTTTTCTACGGGAACAGGGAGTCATAAGGATGGCTCGTCTCCTTCGCTGCTGCTGCTGCGTTCTTTGACCAGCATCCTATCATGTCTGGGCTTTGCGCGCGGTCATCATGCGGATGATGGTGACCGGGAGGGTGACCAGTTCCCAGACCAGGCACAGGACTCCGCTTACGGCGACGCCGACCAAGCGGAACGGCAGCAGCACCAGCCATACCAGCGGGTACAGCACCAGGGCCAGCAGCGCGAGCGGCCAGCAGAAGACCAGCAACAGGCACCACAGCAGAAAGCTAAACACGGGTGTTCGTCTCCTCTAACAGAAATTACGATAGCCGCCATGAAAACGTTCCGGAAATGCGAAAGCCTCCCGTCCCTCGGGTGAGGAAGCGGGAGGCTTTTCGTTTGCCGGAGTGGCTCTGAATCAGAACGTGTAGCGCAGGACCAACTGGACCTGGCGATTGATCTGGTTCGTGCCGGTGATCTGTCCGAACGACGAACTGGACAGCGTCGTGTTGGGACCGCCCAGCCGGGTTGTGTTGAACATGTTGAAGAATTCGCCGCGGAACTCGATGGCCTGCTTTTCGAGGAACCGGAAGCGTTTTGCGAGCGAAGTGTCCACCGTGAAGATACCGTCGCCTTCTACGATAAAGGCGCCGGCGTTGCCGTAGGTGTACACAGTGGGCAGCGAGAAGGCGGACTTGGTGAACCATTCGTCCGGTGTCTTGGGGCCGTTGTTGGGGTTGCCCGTGACGTCGGGACGCTGGTAGGTACGGCCGACGTTGGCACGGTCGGTGCCGGACGTGACATTGAAGGGACGTCCGGTTTGCGCGCGAACGAAGCCGTCCAGCACCCAGCCGCCGAGTACGGCATTGGCGAAGGGATGCATGGAGCCGCCCCACTTCATGCCGCGGCCGAAGGGGAGGTCGTAGACATACGAGGCGTTGAAGACGTGGCGGATGTCGATGGATGCGCGGGAATAATCGGCGCGCATGTTGTACGGATCCTGCGTCTTCCATTCGGCGAGCGAGGATTGATCGTCGAGGATCTTGCCCCAGGTGTAGTTGACGTTGAACAGGAGGCCAGCGGAGTAGCGCTTTTTGAGGCCGACCTGCAGGGAGTGGTAGTTGGAGCCGAAGCGGTTGGAACCGCCGTCAAGATCGCTGAACTCGGGGACGAGACGGCGCGGATTGACGTCGCCGGGGCCCGGACGAGCGGCGTTGATGGCCGTGTAGCCCGCCTGTTTGCGGTTGCCCGAACCAACATAGGCGATGTCGAACGACATGTCGTTCATCAACTGATGCTGGATGGAGAAGTTCCACTGCTGCGAATACGGCGTGCGGTTTTCGGGGTTCTGGGGCCAGCCACCGATGGCGGCGGTGTTGGAGAACGACGGGCCCTGGTCGCGGATGTTGAGATCCGGAAGGACGCCGGTGTTCGGGGTAAACACCTGCTGGATGGTGAAGGGCCAGAACTTGCGCATGTCCTGCAGTTCCTGGACGAAGGTGGAGTTGTAGAAGATGCCGTAGCCGGTGCGAACCACGGTCTTGCTGCTGACCTGGTAGGCGATTCCGATGCGGGGCGCGAAGTTGTTGTAATCGCTTTGCATCAGCGAACGGCCGAAGCCAAGCTGCTTGGCGGGCTGGTTGCGAAGTCCGGTTTCGGGGTCGATTTCCGGGTTCGTGGTGGCCCACATCAGCGTGCCGGTGTAGCGGCCGGTATTGGCGTCGCGGCGGATCCAGAGGTTGCCGAGACGATCGGTGATATCGTACGGGGCGTTCTGGAACTCATAGCGGAGGCCGAGGTTCAGGGTGAGCTTGCTGGTAACGCGCCAGTCGTCCTGTACGAAGAACTGGGGCGCGTTGATGCGCGCTTGGGTCAGCGTGTTGCCCTGGCCGCGGCGGATTTCCGTCGGCAAGCCGAGGAGCATCGTCGCGAAGCTGTGGCCGGAATTGGCAACGTTGGCCGAGTTGGTGAGGCGGGTGTCGAAGTTCGCGTCGCCATTCATCGGGTTGGCCGTGTTGGTGAAGAAGTTGCGGCGGGAATAATTCGCGCCGAACTTGATCGAGTGGCGGCCTTTGATCATGGAGATGTTGGCGATGCCCTGCCAAATCTTGTCTTCCGCGATGTCGCCACCGCCGCCCACGCTCCATTCGCCGACGGCGCTGAAGTTGGGCGGGACGGTCGAGCTCAACACATCCGGCTGAAACATCGTGATGCCCGCCTGGGTGAGGAAGTCGACACGGTTCAGCTTGCGGCCGTAGCCGAGGCCGGGATTCTGCGGGTTGTTGTAGCCGAACTTGACTTCGAGAACGGTGCTCGACGAGAACAGGTGGTTCCAGCCCGCGCCCACATTGTGGCCGCCAAAGCTGGACTGCGAATAGAAGTTGGCGTTGGCGTTGGGGCTCAGCAGGTCCGCCTTCTGGTAGAGGTAGCGGACGAACAGGTTGTCCTTGCTCGAAAGCTGGTGGTCGACGCGGAGCACGAGGGCGTTACGGTCGTTGGCTTGCGATTCGGTGTTCAACAGGTTCTGCGTGAGGCTGCTGTTGATGGGCAGAGGCATGTAGGTGTCCACCAGAAGCTTGATCGCCGGCGAGATGCGGCTGGCCGGGATGATGTTGCCGGGGAACTGGTTGCGAATGATGCCTCCGGCGGTCTGCTGGGAGGTAAGAGGATCGAAGATCATCCGGGACTGGCCCGAGAAGTCGCCGTTGCGCTGCGCCACGGGGGGCGTGTTCGAAAGGGCGGTGGTGCCGCGGCGGCGGCGGTAGCCTTCGTAGTTCACAAACCAGAAGGTCTTGTTCTGGCCGTTGTAGAGTTTGGGGATCCGCACGGGGCCGCCGGCGGACACACCGAACTGGTTCAGACGGAACGGCACTTTGCCGCGGCCGGAGCGATTGGCGAAGAACTCGTTGGCGTCGAGAACGTTGTTGCGGAAGTATTCGTAGACGCTGCCGTGGAGTTCGTTGGTGCCGCTGCGGATGGCCATGTTGACGTTGGCGCCGGCGGAACGGCCGAATTCGGCGGAGTTGTTGGTGGCGACGCGGAATTCCTGGAGGCTGTCCATGGGTGGGGACAGGCCGGGGGAGTTCATCATCATGAAGTTGTTGTCGACGCCGTCAACGGAGTAGCTGTTGTCCTGGCGGCGCTGGCCGTTGACGGAAACAAGCTGGGTGCCGCTTTCGGCGGTGCCCTTGCTCTGGCTGCTGCCCTGGTCGCTGGAACCGGGCATCAACATGATGAGGCGGGTGTAGTTGCGGCCGTTGACCGGGATGCGGCCGACGTCGAAGGTGGTGACGGTGTTGCCGACGCTGGCGTCCTGTGTTTGCAGAACCGGGGCGGCGGCGGTAACCTGGACGCTTTCGCTGACCTGGCCGACGCCGAGCTTAAAGTCGAGCTTTACGGTTTGGGCAACTTCGAGGACGATGTTTTTCGCGTTCTGGGTTTGGAAGCCGGATTTGGTAACGGTGACTTCGTAGGTGCCTGGATTGAGAGTTGGGACGCGGTATGCGCCATTGTTGTCGGTTGTTGTGTCGCGTTCGAGTCCGGTGCCGACATTGCGGACTACGATTTTTGCATCCACCAAGGCTGCCCCTGAGGAGTCCAACACGTCGCCGACGATCGTGGCGGTGGTGGTTTGTGCGTGAAGCGTAAAGGCGGCGAGACTGAACAAGGCCGCCATGGTACAGAAGTTTCTCAAGCGGTGAGACATCTGTTTTCTTTTCGAACCTCCCATGCGTGAAGATGGCAACGGTTTTTCATATTGCACCTTCAACGTGTGAAGATTTATATCAGATGCCTATGCTTCCGCGCAACCTCGTGTTTTGTGCAATTTGCTGGACCTGTAACGTTACAGCTCAGGGCGTGGCGACGCACAACGCAATTGCCGAAAAACGTTCGGTTTTTTCGGGTATTCCCTGGAAGTCACAATTGGTGGACGTGAGCAGGCAGGCTGGGCTGCGGGCGCCGGTGATCGCCGGCGGGGAGAAGACGAAGCGCTACATCATCGAAGCGAACGGCAGCGGCGTGGCGCTGCTGGACTTCGACAACGACGGATTTCTGGACGTGTTCCTGGTGAACGGATCACGCCTCGATACACCTCCAGTAGACGCGACGAACCGGCTGTACCGCAATACTCAAAAAGGATTATTCGAGGACGTTTCGGTACCGGCGGGCGTGGCGCAGAAGGGCTGGGGGAGCGGCGTGTGCGCGGGCGATTACGACAACGACGGGTTCACCGATCTGTTTGTCACCTACTGGGGACCGAACGTCCTGCTGCGCAATACCGGCAAAGGAAAGTTCGAGGATGCGAGCAAGGCGGTTCCCAAGGCGGAGGCGAAGGACTGGTCGTCCGGCTGCACCTTTGTCGACTACGATCGCGACGGGTTGCTGGATCTGTTTGTCACGAGCTATCAGAAGTTCGATCTGGCAACGGCGCCGATGCCGGGCAAGACGTCGACGTGCGAGTGGAAGGGGATGCCGGTGTTTTGCGGTCCTCGCGGGTTGCCGTATGGGAAGGCGAGCCTGTTCCGTAACAAGGGCGACGGTACGTTCACGGACGTAACGGTCGCGTCAAAAATCAGCGAGGCGAAAGGGTTTTATGCGTTCACGGCGGTGGCCGCGGATCTGAATGAAGACGGGTGGCCGGACCTGTATGTCGCGTCCGATTCCACGCCGTCGCTGTTCTTCCGAAACCAGAAGGACGGCACGTTCGCGGAGATCGGCGCGGAGGCGGGAGTCGCGTTCAACGAGCACGGGTTCGAACAGGGCGGCATGGGCATCACGCTCGCCGATTGCAATGGCGACGGGCATCTGGACGTGTTCAAGACCAACTTTGCCGGGGACCATCCGAATCTGTACCTGAATCGTGGCAAGGGCATCTTTGAGGACGGCGTGTTGCGCGCCGGGCTCGGTGTGAATCCACAGTACGTCGGGTGGGGCGTGGGGTTTGTGGACCTGGATAACGACGGATTGGTGGACATCTTACAAGCCAACGGCCATGTGTATCCGGAGCTGGACGGCAAGGCGGGCGGCGAGGAGTATCGAAATCCTCGCATCGTGTACCGGAACCTGGGCGGTTGCCGTTTTGAAGACGTCAGCAACCTGGCGGGCGCGGCGGTGAGCGAGAAGCATTCGAGCCGCGGCGTCGCGTTTGGCGATATCGACAACGACGGCGATGTGGATGTGTTGATCATGAACATGAACGAGCCTCCGACATTGCTGCGGAATGACGTTTCAAACAAAAATCATTGGGTTCGTGTGAAGTTGCGCGGTACGAAATCGAACCGGGCGGCGATTGGGGCCGAGGTGACGCTGGGGAAGCAGAAGCAGGTGGTGATGAGCCAGTCGAGTTTCCTGTCGCATAACGATTCGCGGTTGCATTTTGGCCTGGGGAGCGAGGAGGAGACCGGCGTGATCCGGGTACGGTGGCCGAGCGGGGCGATGCAGGAGTTTCCCAGCGCGAAGGCGGATCAGGAAGTTCTGCTGGTGGAACAATAGAATCGTGCTGGGTTTGGCGATGGCGTTGGTGTGGCTTGCGCAGGACGACCTTGCGTCGCAGGCGCAGGAGTTGGCGATGCGGCGGCAGTACGACCAGGCCATCGCGCTGTGGCAGCAGGCGCTGAAACAGAATCCGAAGCACTTCCCTTCCCTGTTCAATCTGGGGTTGACGTACTTCAATCTGAAGCGCCCGGTGGACGCGGTTCCGGTGCTGGAGCGAGCGGCGGCGGCGAACCCGAAGGACTTCAACACGCGTTACGTACTGGGGGCCGCGTATTCGCAGGTGAACCGCGTCAACGATGCGATTCGCGCCTGGCGCGCGGCGCGGGCATTGCCGGCCACACAGCCACGGATGTTGGCGGAGATGTTGATTGTCGAGTACGGCAAGGGAAGGTACTTCAACGAGGCGGCGGACGTGGCCAAACAGTTGCTGCGCGACAAGCCGGGCGAGGCGAATTCGTACTTTCTGGCGATCAAGGCGTTTCAGGATGCGGGGGATTTCGAAGCCGGGGCGCAGGCGGCGGCCGAGGCGGTGAAACGGTTCCCGGATTTGCCTCGCGCCAACTTCGAGCACGCGTTTTATCTGCAGAAACGGGGCGCGATGGATGAGGCGATCGGTTTCTTACGCAAGGCCATCGCGCTGGATCCAAAATATGAGGAGCCGCCGTTTTTCCTGGGCGATCTGTTGGTGAAACAGGGCAAGAACGAGGAGGCACTGGCGTTCCTGCGGCAATCCATCGAATGCCGGGCCGACTACATTCCCGCGCGGGTCCTGCTGAGCCGCGCGCTGATGAACCTGGAACGATGGGACGACGCGATCGCCGAATTGCGAACGACGATTGAGATGGACCCGAAGCATCCGCAACCGCACCTGATGTTGAGCCAGATTTATTTCCGGCAGGGCGACGAGGCGAAGGCCAAGGTGGAGCGGGAGTTGTCGCTACGGTTGCGCCGCGAAAACCCCGCCATACTTGAGGCCGCGCAAGGCCGGCCGTTCAAGAACTAGTGCGACGTTACGACATCGAATCAGCGCATGCCGTATTCTGGCGCTAGAGGAGTTCCAAAGAACACGATGATCGTAGTTACAGGAGCCACGGGGAAGCTGGGCAGCCTGGTGGTGGACGCATTGCTGCGAAAGGTTCCGGCGGAGCAGGTGGCGGTGGCGGTGCGTACGCCGTCGAACGCGGCACGGTTCTCAGACAAGGGCGCGCAGGTCCGGCATTTGGATTATGCAAAGCCGGAAACGCTGCGGCCGGCGCTGGCGGGCGCGGCGAAGGTGTTGCTGATTTCGTCCAACGACCTGGAACAGAGGCTCGCACAGCATTATGCGGTGGTGGACGCGGCGAAGGCCGAGCAGGTGCCGCACCTGGTGTACACGAGCATGATGGGGGCGGAGACGGCGCGCATGGAACTGGCCAAGCCGCACCAGGCCACGGAGCGGCGCATTCGGGAATCGGGCCTCGCGTTTACGATCCTGCGAAACGGCTGGTATATCGAGAATCACACGGAGGCGCTGGGCGCGGCGCTGGCCCATGGAGCGATTCTGGGAGCGGCGGGCGACGGGCGATTCGCGTCCGCGAGCCGGTCCGACCTGGCGGAGGCGGCTGCCGCGGTGCTGGCCGGTAGCGGGCATGAGAACAAGACCTACGAGCTGCCGGGCGATGCGCCGTACACGCTGGCCGAGTTGGCGGAGGTGACTTCGCAAGTCAGCGGCAAGACGGTGACGTACCGCAATCTGCCGCAGGCCGACTACGCAGCGGCCCTGGTAGGCTTCGGTCTGCCGCCGGTGTACGCGGGGATCCTGGCCGATGCCGACGCCTGGGCGGCCAAGGGCGAACTCGACGCCGCACCGGGCAGCGGTGACCTTCG
>JAFDVT010000124.1 GCA_018268875.1 Acidobacteriota bacterium | reverse complement strand
GACCCTGCTCGATTATTTACCCCACGATTCGCTGCTGTTTATCGACGAATCGCACGTCACCACGCCGCAAATCGGCGGCATGTACCACGGCGACCGCAGCCGTAAAGTGAACCTCGTCGAGTTCGGCTTCCGCCTGCCCAGCGCGCTCGATAACCGGCCTCTTACGTTTGAAGAATTTGAGAATCGCGTCAACCAGGTGATCTACGTTTCGGCCACGCCCGGCCCCTACGAACTCACCAAGTCCAGCGGCGAAATCGTCGAACAGATCATCCGTCCCACCGGCCTCGTGGACCCCCTTGTCGACATCCGTCCGATCAAGGGCCAGGTGGACGATCTGCTGGGCGAAATCCGCAAGCGCATCGACCGCAACGAACGCGTTCTGGTCACGACGCTCACCAAGCGCATGTCCGAGGATCTGGCCGGTTTTTATACGGAAATGGGTATAAAATGCGCCTATTTGCATTCGGAAGTGTCGACGCTCGACCGCATCAAGATCCTGCGCGATCTCCGCAAGGGAATCTACGACGCGCTCATCGGCGTCAACCTGCTGCGTGAAGGTTTGGACCTTCCGGAGGTGTCGCTCGTCGCGATCCTCGATGCCGACAAAGAAGGCTTTCTGCGTTCCGCCGGATCGCTCATCCAGACGATCGGCCGCGCCGCTCGCAACGTCAACGGCATCGCGATTCTGTACGCCGATGTCATCACCGACAGCATGCGCCGCGCGCTCGACGAAACCAAGCGCCGCCGCATCATTCAGGAAGCCTACAACCAGGAACACGGCATCACGCCGCAGACCATCGTCAAGTCCATCGACGCGACACTGATCGCCGTTGCCGAAAGCGACTATGTGGACATCCCGCTTGAGGATGACGCCGCTTCGGGCGACGTCGAACTCACGCCGGAACAGCGCCTGCAACTGATCGCCGAACTCGAAACGCGGATGCGCGAATCGGCCAAAAACTTCGAATTCGAAAAGGCCGCCCAGTTCCGCGACCGCCTCAAGGACTTGAAGGCCAAAGCGCTCGCCGCGATGGAGCCGCCATCGGCCTGATGTCGATACGCAAACGATTCGGCGACCTTCGCGTGCGGCCCAAATTGATGGTGCTGCACAACCTGTTTTTCCTGGTGCTCAGCGCGGCGGCGTACTTTTCGCTGATCCCGCAGTACAAAAAGCAGGTCGCCGACGCGCGCGAACGCGAGATCCGCATCATCACGCAGGTGTTTCAGTTGCAGATGCCGCTCACCAGCGTCGAAGGCCTGGAAAGCTACGATTACCGCGAAGGCACCGCCTCCGATGTCGCTCTACCCGACGAGGCGCGAGCCTTCCTGCACGCCAACCCCGCGGGCGTTTGGAAGGACCTCGCCAAGTCCCGCTTCGTCTTTGCGCGCGACCCACGCCGCGAACTCTACCGCCGCCTCACCATCCCCGACCTCATCTACAGCGACTCTGTTCGGCGCGCCGAAATCGCCCTGTTTCTGGTGCTCGGCGGGCTTTACCTGCTTGCCGTCCTGATGCTTGAACTGCTCATCATGCCGCTCTATGTCTACACGCCGATTCAGCGCATGCTCGATGCTGACGACGCGACGCAGCGCGGCGACCGTGGCCGCGAAATGATTCCAGACGAAGCCATCCCCGGCGACGAAATCGGCCAGATCATGCGGTCGCGCAACGCCACCGTCGCCGAACTCCGCGGCCGCGAAGATGATCTTCGCCACAAGAACCAGATGCTCGAAATGCAGGACCGGTTGGCAAGCCTCGGACTGATGAGCGCGTCGGTCGCCCATGAGATGAACACGCCGCTCGCCGTGCTGCACGGGTCCATTGAAAAGATGCTCGAAACCGCGCCCGCCGAATCGCCCGCGCATAGCAGGCTGGCCCGCATGAAGCGCGTCACGGAACGTCTTCGCAAGATCAGCGAGAGCCTTTTGGACTTCGCCAAGGCGCGCCGCGAAAAGCTGGAATCGCTGCTGCTCGCGCCCATGATCGACGAAGCCTGGCACCTTGTCGCGATCGACGAAAAAGCCAGCGAAGTCGCCTTTGCGAACCTCGTCGCGGCCGACACCACGGTAACCGGCAATGAGGACCGCCTCATTCAAGTCTTCGTCAACCTTTTGCGCAACGCGTTGAACGCCGTCGAGCCGGGCACCGGCAGGATCGAAGTAAAATCGGAAGCGGTGCGCGGCTTTGGCGAATGGCAAACCTCCATTCGGTTTGAAGACAACGGCAGCGGAATTCCGCCGGAAGTGCTGCCCGACATCTTCGACGCCTTCGTCACGACGCGCCTCGATTCCAAAGGAACTGGACTGGGTTTGACTGTGGCCGAAGGCATCATCACGCAACATGGGGGAACGATTTCGGCGTGCAATCGCGCCGAAGGCGGCGCGTGTCTCGAGGTTCGCCTGCCGGTGATGCAATCCTCGGCCGCGATGGCGGGTGGTGTGCGTGGCTGAACTCGTCGACATCGCACTTCTCGACGACGATCTCGACTTCCGCACGTACCTGGAAGACCTCTTGCGCGACGAAGGCGACTACCAGGTTCGAGCCTTCGCCACCGCAGCCGAACTGTTCGCGTCTTCCGAACAACAAGTGCCGGAGATCGTGCTGCTCGACATGAAGATGGGCGCCGACGACGGCCTGCAAGTCGCGGAAAGCCTTTTAAATCGCTGGCCCGGCATCTGCGTGATCATCATCACCGGCTATCCTTCGCTCGAAGACATGCGTACGACATTCAAGCTCAAGGTCTTCGATTACATCGCCAAGCCGTTCTCGCTCGCGCAACTGCGTACCGTGCTGCAGCATGCGGTCGACGAGTACGGATTGGGCCGCGGCGCTTATGCGAAGTTCCGCGAAAAGCTCGGCCATCGCATCAAAATGCTACGCACCGAGCGCGATTGGTCGCTCAAGGATCTGGCCGCCGCCACGCGCCTCAGCATGTCGCAGATCAGTTCCATCGAACGCGGCATCAACATGCCCAGCCTCGACAGTCTGCTGGCCATCTGCCGCGCGTTTGACCGAAAACCCTCGGAATTGCTGGCTTCCATTGAGTTTTAGATACATCCTGTTTCACAAGCCGTACGGCGTGCTGTCCCAGTTCAGCGGCGGCGAACTCTGCCTGCGCCAGTACATCCCGATCCAGGACGTCTATCCCGTCGGCCGCCTCGACAAGGACAGCGAAGGACTCATGTTGTTGACCAACGACGGTCCGCTCCAGCACCGCCTCAGCGACCCGAAGTACGAACATCCTCGTACGTATTGGGCGCAGGTCGATCGCATCCCATCGCCCGATGCGTTGCGATCTCTGCGGGACGGTGTCGAGATCTCCGGCGGCTATCGCACAAGGCCCGCGCAAGCGAGGCTCATCGACGAACCGCCGCAGCTTGAACCTCGCGACCCACCGGTACGCTTCCGCAAGAACGTTCCCACCGCGTGGATTGAACTGACGCTCACTGAAGGCCGTAACCGCCAGGTTCGCCACATGACGGCCGCCATCGGACATCCCACGCTGCGGCTCATTCGCAACGCGATCGGCAAGCTCAACCTCGCCGGACTGACCGCCGGTCAGTGGCGCGACCTCACGCCCGACGAACTCCGCTATTTACGCAACAGCATCCGCTGACGATACTGCGCCACAAACCGCTGGTGGCCTTCGTAATCCTTCGAAAAATTGTGTTGCCCCGAGTTGTCGCCCTTTGCGACGAAGTACAGAAACTCCGTCTCCGCGGGCTTCACCGCGGCCTCCAGCGACGCGAGGCCCGGGTTCGCAATCGGACCCGGCGGCAGACCCGTGTGCTGATAGGTGTTGTACGGATGGTCGCTTGCGAGGTCCGATTTGTAGATCGTCCCGCGATACCGCCCCTCGAGCATCGCCGCATAAATCGTCGTTGGATCGGCGTCCAGCTTTTGCCCCTTGCGCAAACGGTTCGCGTACACCGAAGCGACAATGGGCCGCTCATTCGCGACGCCCGATTCCTTCTCCACCAGCGACGCCAGCGTCACGGTCTCCAGAACATTCGCCTTGGGCTGATTCTTCGTCGCGACCTTCCACTGCCGCCGGAACTGATCGAGCATCATCTTGACCGTCTGCTCCACCGTCGTTGACCGCGTGATCCGGTACGTCGCCGGAAACAGGAATCCTTCCAAAGACGGCGCGTTCGGCGCAAGGTCCTGAATCAGCTTCGGGCTCCGTGCCACCTTCAGAAAATCGTCCGCCTTCAGGAACCCGGTCTTGCCCACCGCCTCGGCCGCGTCGAACATGTTGCTGCCTTCGGGAATCGAGATTTCGTAATAGTGGACGTCGCCGCGCGCAATGCGATCGAGCACCGCCGCCGGTGACGCCGCATCGGTGAACTCGTACTCGCCGGCTTGCAGTTTCACGCCCGGACGCAACGCCCGCGCCAGTTGGAACGCCGCCGCATGCCGCACTACGCCCGCT
>JAFDVT010000123.1 GCA_018268875.1 Acidobacteriota bacterium | reverse complement strand
TGAACGAATACAGCCCCATCACCACCGAAGCTCCCGCCGAAACCAGGAACGCCATCGAGGATCGCTCCAGCCCGAACCCGCCGATCACCTGGTCCACCGCGATGTGCCCCAGCGTCGCGAACAGCCGTATGCGTGGAAAATCCGTCGACGCATTGGCGACATTGCGCAGCGTCAGCGAGTTGGTCAACGCGAGGGTAGGGAAGAAGCATAAGCAGTACGCGAGCATCAGCAAATACACGCTGGTGAACGTCTTTGCTGTGGATACGAGGTACAGCAATACCGCGCCGATCAGGTGCAGCGTCCCCAGCACGCGTTCGGCCGCGAAATAGCGGTCCGCGATCAGGCCCACAAGAAACGGCGAGATCATGCACGCCAGCGCGGAGGTGCCGAACACTGCTCCCGCTTCCGTCCCTGAAAATTGTAGCGTCTGCGTGAGGTAGGTGTTGATCGTGACGTACCACGCCCCCCACACGACGTAGTTCAGGAACATCATCAGGCTCAGGCGGGCGCCCACTCCAGCGGCTGCTTGCGGCATAAGAGTTGAGTGTACCCGGTTGGCGGATGTCATAATTTTCGTGTGATGACGCCCGCCGCCTTCCTCCGCCTGGTCGCCAGCGGCACTCGCGAGGCGGTAGCGCACGCGCTGGCGCAACAGCCGGACCTCGTCAACGCCAACGGTCCGCATCCGTTTTGGGGTGGGCAGCCGCAGCCTTTGCACATCGCCATCGAGAACCGTCGCGACGACATCTTCCAATTGCTCCTCGATGCTGGGGCCGACCCGGCGGGCCGCAACGGCGACTACGATAGCTGGTCCCCGCTGATGCTCGCCCTGCAGCGCAACCGCCCGGACTACGCGGCGGAACTCCAGCGGCGAGGCGCGCCGGTCCGCCTCGCCGAAGCCCTGCTCGCGGGCGACAACGAAGCGACTGCTGCCGCGAGCCTCAACGCAGAGCCCGCCCCAAACAACGGCTCCTGGCTGAATTTCGCCCGCACGACGCAAGCGATCGACATGTTGCTCGCCGCCGGTGCATCGGCCGAAACGAAAGACAAATGGGGACTCGCTCCCGCCGACGCTTTCATCGCCTTGGGATCCGCCGGCGCGCAGCTTCTTTCGCACCTCGTTGCAAAGATTCCGTCACTCACTCTTACCCCGGCCCAATACGCCCGCCTCGGCGACCTGCAAGCCCTCAAGAACCTCCCCAACGATCGCCTGCGGGACCCCGCGGTGATCTACGCCGCCACCGAAGGACGCCATCGCGAACTCGTCCGCTGGCTGATCGCCGAACAGGGCGCTGATCCCAACATCCGGCGCGCCGACAAGTCCCAGCAAACGCCCTTGCATGAAGCCGCCTGGAATGGCGACCTGGACACTGTCGAAACCCTGCTCGACCTTGGCGCGGGCCCAGCGCTCAAGGACTTCGAACATGACGCGACGCCGCTCGAGTGGGCGGAAACGGCCATCCGGTTCACTGGCAACGCCGCCTGCCGCGCCGTCGCGGACCGCCTCAGGAGTTAGGGATCCTCCCATAAACTCTATGCCGTAGTCGCGTTGCCGCGTTCGCTCCGCTCGTGGTATCCTCGATCTTCAGGTGCGTTTGCTGGGATTTCTCTGCGCGGGTTCTTCCGCCAACCGGCCCCTATTCCGCAACATCAATGTCCATTGACCAAATTCTTGCCAAAGTTGGCGCGCTGATTTTACAGTCGCTGCCGACTTTGTTCCTTGTCGTAATCCTGCACTTTTATCTCAAGGCGATGCTGTTCAAGCCGCTGGCCAAGGTTCTGGCCGAGCGCGACACATTGACCAAGGGCGCCCGCGAAACCGCCGAAGCCAGCATTCGCCGCGCGGAAGAAAAGGCCGCGGAGTTCGAAAAGTCCATTCGCGACGCTCGCAACGACCTCTATAAGGAGCAGGAAACCACCCGCAAGCAGTGGCTTTCCGAGCAGGCCGCGTCCATCGAACAGGCTCGCGCCTCCGCTGAAGCCCACGTCACCGCAGCCCGTAACGACATCAAGCAGACGGTCGCACACGCCCGTCAGGAACTGCTGGCGCAAGCGGACCAGCTTGCCAACGACATCGCAGGACGGATCCTCGGATAGCGCCATCATGATGAAGAACTGGGCGATCGTTTTCTTTCTCTCCTCTTTGATGGCCGCCATCGGCTTTGCGCAGGAACATCCGCCAGCCGCCTCAACGCCTCACGCTCCCGCCGCTTCCGCCGAACACGCCACCGAAGGCCACGGCGAAGGCGCTGCCGCCGAACATCATGACGAAGGCGACCCGATGATTCTGTGGAAATGGGTCAACTTCGGTATCCTCGCCATCGGACTCGGGTACCTCGCCGCCAAGAATCTGCCTCCGTTTTTTGCCAGCCGCACCGCGGAAATTCAGCAAGGCATCGCCGAAGCGGCCAAGTTGAAAGCGTCCGCCGAAGCCAAGGCTGCGGAAATGGAAAAGCGCATGGCGCAACTCGGAGCCGAAATCGAATCGCTTCGCGCCAACGGCCGTCAGGAACTCGCCGCTGAAGGCGATCGCATCCGCAAGGAAACCGCTGACGCCGTCGCCAAAGTGCAATCTTCCGCCACTGCGGAAATCGAATCGGTTACCAAAGCCGCTCGCCAGGAATTGAAGGTCTTTTCCGCGCAACTCGCCGTTGACCTCGCCGAGCAGCGCATCCGTGGTCGCGTCGCCGGTGGAGAAGCCGCTTTGGTCGACAAGTTCATCCGCAATCTGGAGACGAAGGGAGCCAACAACTAATCATGGCTTCGCTCATCGCCACCCGCTACGCCGCCGCGCTCGCCGACTCGGTCACCGCGCCCACCACGCAGATTGCCGGCCAGGCCGCCGCCGACCAGCTTCGCTCCGTCGAAGCGGCCGTCCGCGAAAGCGCCAACCTCCGCGCCATCTTTCAGAACCCGGCTGTTTCGAGCCCTCGCAAGCGAGCCGTTATCGGACGCCTTGCCGAAGCGCTCGGCCTCGCGCGCCAGGTGAAGAACTTCCTGTTTGTCACCGCGGATCGCGGCCGCATCGGCCAGCTTAGCGAAATCCGCGAAGCGTTTGAAGAAATCCTGGACGAACGCCTCGGCTTCGTCCGCGCCGACATCACCTCGGCGACCGCTCTTGATGAAGGTCAAAGACAGCGCCTCGAAGGTCAGCTCGCGCGTCTTGCGGCCAAGCAAATCCGTCCGCGTTATGCGGTGGATCCGTCGCTGGTTGGCGGCGTGATCGCGCGCGTCGGATCCACGGTATATGACGGGTCGGTGCGGGGCCAGCTCGAAACGCTGCGCCGCAGGCTGACTCGCTAAAAGCCTGCCGCGCAGGCTTGCAGGTAAAAGAAGGTTTTTGAACTCACATGGCTCAGATTCGAGCAGACGAAATTTCTCGGCTTCTTCGTGAAGAAATTGACAACTACGACCAGGTCGTAAACGTTGCCGAAACCGGCACCGTCATCTCGGTCGGCGACGGCATCGCGCGCATCTATGGCCTCGAAAAGGTCATGGCCGGCGAACTCATCGAGTTCCCCGGTGGCCTCGCGGGCATCGCCCTCAACCTGGAAGAAGACCAGGTCGGCGCCGTGCTCCTTGGCGAATCCTCCGGCCTCAAGGAAGGCGACGAGGTCCGCCGCACCGGGCGCATCATGTCCGTCCCCGTCGGCGAAGCCATGGTCGGACGCGTCGTCAACGCCCTCGGTCAGCCCATCGACGGCAAAGGCCCCATCAACACGGACAAGGTTCTGCCCATCGAACGCATCGCGCCGGGCGTTGTGGACCGCAAGTCCGTCAAAGAGCCCCTGCAGACCGGCATCAAGGCCATCGACGCCATGATCCCGATCGGCCGCGGCCAGCGCGAATTGATCATCGGCGACCGTCAGACCGGTAAGACCGCCGTCGCCCTCGACACCATCATCAATCAAAAGGGCGGCGACATGATTTGTATCTATGTCGCCATCGGTCAGAAGCGCTCCACCGTCGCCCAGGTGGTCAAGACGCTCGAAGACGCCGGCGCCATGGATTACACCATTGTCGTCGCCGCCACCGCGTCCGACCCCGCCCCGATGCAGTACATCGCGCCGTACGCGGGTTGCGCCATCGGCGAATACTTCCGCGACACCGGCCGCCACGCCCTCTGCATCTACGACGATCTTTCGAAGCACGCCGCCGCCTACCGCGAAATCTCGCTGCTGCTCCGCCGTCCTCCAGGCCGCGAAGCCTTCCCCGGCGACGTGTTCTATCTACACAGCCGCCTTCTGGAACGCGCCGCCAAGCTGAGCGACGCCAAGGGCGGAGGTTCGCTCACCGCTCTGCCGTTCATCGAAACCCAGGCAGGCGACGTTTCGGCGTACATTCCGACCAACGTGATTTCGATCACCGACGGTCAGATCTACCTCGAAAGCGATCTCTTTAACTCGAATATTCGCCCCGCCGTCAACGTCGGCCTCTCGGTCAGCCGCGTCGGTGGCAGCGCCCAGATCAAGGCGATGCGCCAGGTCGCCGGTACGCTCCGTCTCGACCTCGCCCAGTTCCGCAACCTCGAAGCGTTCGCGCAGTTCGGCTCGGATCTCGACGCCGCATCGCAACGCCAGATCACCCGCGGACGCCGTCTGGTGGAAATTCTCAAGCAGCCCCAGTACCAGCCCCTTCCCGTCGAAAAGCAGGTTCTCATCATCTACGCCGGCACCAACGGCGTGCTCGACGACCTGCCCGTCGACGCGGTTCGTAAGTTCGAAACCGAGCTCTACGCCTTCGTGGAAAACGCCCACCCGGCCATCCTCAAGGACATCCGCGAAAAGAAGACCATCGACGACGATATCAAGGGCCGCCTCAACAAGGCGCTGGCCGAATTCAAGGACCGCTTCACCGCGAACCTCAAGAAATAAGCCACGATGCCGAGCCTAATTGACTTCCGCCGGCGCATCCGGTCGGTCAAGAACACGCAGCAGATCACCAAGGCCATGAAGATGGTCTCGGCTGCCAAGTTGCGCCGTGCCCAGGATCGTGTCATCGCCGCCCGGCCGTATTCGAAGATGTTGCGCGACATGCTCGCCAACGTCGCGGCGGCCGCTGGCGAAGGCGCTTCGCATCCGCTCCTCGAAGTCCGCGAGGAAAAGAAGGCCCTGCTCGTTCTGGTCACCGCCGACCGTGGTTTGTGCGGCGGTTTCAACGGCAACCTCATCAAGCGAGCCGTCGCCTTCATCCGCGAAAACCCGGGCATCGACTTTGCCTTCGAACTCGTCGGCCGCAAAGGCCGCGACTTCTTCCGCAAACGCTACTCGAACATCTACGGCGAATCGGTCGGTCTGTTCCTCAAGGCGCCGACCTACAACGACGCCATGGAAATCTCCAAACTCGTGATGGACAAGTACGCGAGCGGCGAAGTGGACGCCGTGTACCTCGCGGTGAACGAATTCAAAAGCGTCATGGCTCCGAACATCTCGGTGACCAAGATTCTTCCGCTCGAAGTGCCAGCGGATTCGAACACCACCGATTACATCTACGAGGAAAAGCCCGCTGATCTCCTCGGTACGCTCCTGCCGCGCTACGTCGAAGTGCAGATGTACAAGGCGCTGCTCGAATCGGCCGCCGCGGAACACGCGGCCCGCATGACCGCGATGGATTCCGCCTCCTCGAACGCGGGCGACGTGATCGAAAAGCTGACGCTCTACATGAACCGTGTCCGTCAGGCCGCCATCACCAAGGAAATCATCGAAATCGTGTCGGGTGCCCAGGCGCTCGGCTAACGCACAAGGCAGTACTCAGTCAGTCACTTTTCGAAGGACGGAGAGATGCCCTCTCCGTCCTTTGTGCTTTTTAGGACGTCAGTTGATCACCATGCAAAAGCCCCAGCAAAAGCCCAAAAATCCTTGCTTCTCTTCCGGACCCTGCGCCAAGCGTCCGGGCTGGAACTTCGCGGCTCTGGAACACGCCGCTCTGGGGCGCTCGCATCGCGCCAAAGTCGGCAAGGCCAAGCTCAAAGAGGTGATTGACCGCAGCAAGGCGATCCTCGGCATGCCCGCGGATTACGTCCTCGGCATCGTCCCGGCCTCGGACACCGGAGCCATCGAAATGGCCCTGTGGAACCTGCTTGGCCCCGCCCGCGGTGTCGACGTCTTCACCTGGGAAAGCTTCGGTTCCCTCTGGGCCGCCGACTGCAAGAAGCAATTGCAACTGCCGGACCTCCGCGTCTTCAACGCCGACTACGGCTCGCTTCCGGACCTCGCCCAAGCCGACTGGGATCGCGACACTGTCTTCACCTTCAATGGCACGACGTCGGGTGTCCGCGTCCCCAACCTCGACTGGGTCGCCGCCGACCGCAGGGGGCTTTCCATCTGCGACGCGACCTCGGCCGTCTTCGCGATGGACGTCGATTGGTCCAAGGTGGACGTGGTCACGTGGTCCTGGCAAAAGGTTCTCGGAGGCGAAGGCGCCCACGGTATGATCGCGCTCAGCCCCAAGGCGCTCGCCCGCCTCGAGGAAGCAAAGCCTCGTGCGCTGCCGCGCATCTTCCAGTTGAACAAGGGAGTCTACGAAGGCGACACCATCAACACGCCGTCGATGATGTGCGTGGAAGACGCGTTGGACGGCTTGAAATGGGCCGAATCCGTCGGCGGCCTCCCCGGTCTGATCGCCCGGTCGCAAGCGAATCTCAAGGCGATTGAGACCTGGGTCGCGACCTCCACCTGGGCCTCGTTCCTGGCG
>JAFDVT010000122.1 GCA_018268875.1 Acidobacteriota bacterium | reverse complement strand
GGAACCACAAACGACGCCGCCCAGGTCTTTTCCTTCTCCACGCGAATCGTCTGAATCATCGCCGGAAACAGCTTGTCGCTCGACCAGACGTAGATCACGTCCCCCGCCGCGTTGCGAATCCGGAAGTCGAATTCCTGGCCGGAACGGAAGTCCAGCACCACTGGTTCCGCGCCGCCGTTCTTCAACGTCAGGCGCACGAACAGCGCGCCATTGGGCTCCCTGGGAGGCACCACGCCGATGCCAAATGCCGACTCCGTGGCGGGCGCGAGCGTCACCACGCCTCCAACCTTCGCGTACACCAGTTCCAACGTCACAGGCCCCGCGAACGACGTCGTCACGCGCTTCACCGGACCTACGTTCGCGGCAAAGTGATCTTCCTCGATGCCCGCGTCGGCACAGGTCGGATTCGGATAGCGCACCTCGACGACGTCTGCAAAATCGCCCGCCGGGGTGGTCAACGCCTTACCCTTGCCGGCAATCACCGCCTGCTGGTTGCAAGGCGGCAGATGGACCGGGAACGTCTGCCCTTCGGCATACTGCAAAGAAAGGAACGGCCGCGAACGCATCGTGTTGGTGTCGTACTCCAGCACCGAACCGTCGCCGGGGTTCCGAAGCCAATGGCGTTCGGAAGTAAAGCCGGTGACCGAGTAGTACGTCTGGCCGTCAAAAATGGCGGAATCGCCAACGGAAACAATGCGAGTCTCGTGAAAACGCGACCCTCGAAACACCCATTCATTGCCGGGCTGGATCGGAAAATATTCTTGCGCGTACAAGGGCGCGAGCACCGCCGCCGCCCAAATCGCCGCTGTCGTTGGTTTCATTCACTAGACTAGAGCGGATTACGGTGGGGTTTTATTACGGCGGATTAAGATTTTTCTGACGGCGCGGCGGCCGGCAACTCCCCGAACAGGATCTCGTCCTGGCGCCAGAAAATGCCGCCTGAAGCGATCGTCCGCGTACGCGCGATGAGGTTGTTTTCGAGGATCACAAAATAGCGTTCCTGCAAGCCGTACGGAAGCACGATGGTCTCAAGGGGCTGAATGACGTCGCGGAACTCGTTCTGCACGGCTTCCACAACCTCGCGGTCGCCATTGGACGGCTTCAGGATCTTCGCGATGTCGTCGGCGGACTCCAACGGCACGGCCGCGCCAGAATCGCCGCCAGCGGCCGTAATCCGGTCGGCAAAGGCGGAAAATTCCAGTACGTCCTCGGCGCTACGAAACGGGATCGGGTCGATGGACGCCACCAGCCGCAAGGTCTCCTGGCGGCCCGACAGGATCAGCATCGTGGTGTTGTCCGAACGGAATCCGATGAATACCGGCTTGGCTCCCGGCGCGGACACTTCGAAGATGCGAAACAGCCGGAAGTAGTTCTGGCTCACCGGCGCCACCCGAAGGATGGCCGCTTTGCCCTTATAGTCCGGCAATTCCCGGCTCACCGCTGCCGCAACCGAACGTAGAGCCCAGTTTTCGAGTTCCAGCGAATCGGTTGAGTGGGACGCCATCTTCAAACCTTTAAGCGTTAATTCTCCGTGAATCGGATCACGAAACCTTGGCCTTTTTCACCTCGGCCACCAGAGCAGGGACGACTTCGAACAAATCCCCGACGATCCCGTAGTCCGCGACCTCGAAAATCGGCGCGTTCTCGTCTTTGTTGATCGCCACAATCGCCTTCGAGCCCTTCATGCCAACCAGGTGCTGGATGGCGCCCGAAATCCCCACGGCGATATACACTTTGGGGCTCACCGTCTGGCCGGAACTGCCCACCTGGCGTTCCATGGGAAGCCAACCGGCGTCGCAAATCGGACGCGAGGCGGCAAGTTCCGCTCCCAGAACCTCGGCCAGTTCCTCAACCACCGGAATATTGTCCTGTTCCTTGATGCCACGGCCGACCGACACGATGATGTCCGCCGCCGTAAGGTCTACCGCGCGGGACGATTCCCGGAACGGCGCCTCGGCCTTGATGCGGATCGCCGACGCATCGATCGACGGGGCGAAGTTCACCACCTCCGCCGTACCCGCGCCTAACGATTCAGCCCGGAACGCGCCCGCCTGGATCGACGCGAACGTTCCCGCCGATGCGGCGAAATTCGCGTTCAGCTTGCCTTGGAATAGCTGGCGGACAAAGGTCGCGCTGCCATTTCCCGCTTCCGCCGATACGACGTCCGACACTAGCACCCGACCGAACCGGGTGGCCAGTTTCGGCGCAAAGTCGCGAACCTGGTAGGTGTGCGGAAACAGCACGAACGCAGGCTGCGTCTGCCGGATCAACTGTTCGAGCGCTGCCGTGTACCCGTCCGCCGAGTAATTCTCCAGCAGGTCGTGATCCACCGCGTACACCTTGCCGATGCTTTTCTGCGCGGCTTCGGCAGCGAGGCCGGCAATGCCCTTGCCTACCACCGCCGCATCGACGCCAACGCCAAGCTTGCTGGCCAGTTCCGCGCCCGCCGCCAGGGCTTCCCACGACATGCGATGCCACTTGCCGCCCTGCTGTTCGAGTACCACCAGAACATTACCGGCGCTCATATCACTCGTACCTCGAACTTCAGCTTTTCCACCAACTGCGCCGCCGCCTGGGCCGGATTGTCGCCGCCCTGGAAGATCACCGCCTGCTTGGTGCGCTGCGGCATATAGACTTTATCCAGCGTCGCCGAGGAGGCGTCCGCCGCCGCGCCCGCGACACCCAGGTCCGCCGCCGTCACCGT
>JAFDVT010000121.1 GCA_018268875.1 Acidobacteriota bacterium | reverse complement strand
GCCGGGTGTTCGATCAGCCAGACGCCGAGGGGAAAAAGTCCACACGCCACGATGGAACCGAGAGAAATATGCCGGGTTGCCCATACGACGGCGACGAACACGAGTAACACGGCGAACAGAGGCCAAGGCGCGAGCCGTAAAAACGCGCCGATGAACGATGCGACGGCCTTTCCTCCTTGAAACTTGAGGAACACCGGAAACGCGTGGCCGGCCATCACCGCCAGCGCCGCCGCGCTCATCCAACCGGGACTTTCCGACGTATAGTGGCCCATCAACCACACGGCGAAATATCCCTTGGCAACATCCAGCAACAACGTCGCGACGCCGAGCGCGCGGCCTGACGTGCGCAGTACATTGGTCGCGCCGATGTTGCCGCTTCCCCCGCTGCGAACGTCGGACCCGGTGCGCCATTTCACCAAAAGATAGCCGAAAGGCACACCCCCAAGCAGATAGGCGAAGGCGAGTAGAAGGATGGGCGTGATCATAGTGGGAATCTGGAAAGCTTCGAATAGACAGTACCGGAAGCGGCACCCGTTGCGGGTTCGCTCCGGTATAAATAGAACTCGTTGACGGACAATTGCAAGGGTTCCACGGTAAAGCCGTCGATCGCGGTGCGCAACGATGCGGAATCATGCTTGGCCCTACCCAACGTGATGTGCGGTAGATATGCGCGCGTTTCCTCCGCGATACCCAGGCGCCGGTACAGGACCTCGCTGGTCGCGGCCGCGAGCTTTTTGAGCTCACCGGTTTGGCATTCCACGACGGCATAGATAATCCGCCCATGGTGGGCGTTCGACATGCTGCCGACGCCAGCCAGTTCGACGGTGAACGCTGCCGGGCGGGGAACTTCGGTGTCGAGGACCTGGACCAGCTCGGCGAGGCGGCTGTCCGGCCAATCGCCCAGAAACTTGGTCGTGATGTGGAGGTTGTCGACCGGGCTCCAACGAACCGTCTGCGGGTCCAAACGGCGCAAGGAATCCTGCCAGGCGGCCAGAGTGCCGGCGATGTTCATGGGCAGGTCCAAACCGGTAAATAGCCGCATCGAATTCGTTGGTACGCTCCTATTATCCGACGGATTCTTCCCAGATCGTTTTACGAACGTCCCACCGTGACGGTCGCGCGCGACTTGCTGGGCTGCATCCTGCATACGGAGCACTGTGCCGCCCGCATTGTAGAGGTCGAGGCCTATCTCGGCGAGGGGGATCTCGCTGCCCATTCCGCCCGAGGCATTACGCCGCGCACCCAGGTGATTTTTGGTCCACCGGGACATGCCTACGTCTATTTCATCTATGGGATGTACGAATGTCTCAATCTGGTCGCGGAACCGAAGGACGTCGCCGGTTGCGTCCTGATTCGCGCCGTCGAACCGGTGCGAGGCCAGGATCTGATGGAAGCTCGCCGGGGCAACCGGGTTCGCAAGGCGCGCGACCTGACCAACGGACCCGGTAAGCTCACGTTGGCGCTAGGCATCAGCCGTCGCGAACACAACGGCGCGGATGTGACCCGGCGAACGTCGCCTCTGTTTGTGACCGAGCCTGATGTTGCGATCGCGGCGTCCCAAATCGAGACCTCGTCGCGGATCGGAATTCGCCAGAGCACGGATCTCCCGTTGCGTTTTTTTGTGCGCGGAAACCCGTTTGTGTCCAGACCTTAGTACGGCTTGCCAGTAAGTTCTAAAAGCGCTGCCTTTCGTGCCGAAGAGACAGCATATGAAACGACCCGCGGCAGTGGCGAGCGTAGTTGCATTCGGATTATTGGCTGTTGCGTTGCTGTACCGGCCGGCTTCGAGCCAAGGGTCGACGTCCGCGCCGCCTTCGCCCGCCGGGCTGAGTCCGCAGGCCGTGTTCTACGCCTCGCGGGACGGCAGCTTTGTCGCGACGAATTTCCGCCGTTCGGCGCGTTACTCGCCAACGGCCATCGTCTACGATTCGGGTCTGGAAGTCGCGTTTGAAGGTACGCTGGCCAATGTTTCGATCGCTGGCGTCGATCCCGTGGAGGCAAAGCTCAACTTCATTGACGGCCAGCGCAGCACGTCGCATCCGGCCTACGCCGGTATCGAGTACCGCAACCTGTACGAAGGCGTGAACATGCGGTGCAAGTTGAACGGCGACGGTTGGAAAAGCGATTTTCTGCTCGCTCGCGGCGCGGATCCGAGCGTGATTCGCATGCGGTACGTCGCCGTGGGCGCGGTACATACGGAGGCGGACGGTAGCCTGCGGGTCATCACGCCGCGCGGCGAGATGCGCGAACGCATCCCGGCGGTCTATCAATTGAAAAACGGAAAGAAACTGGCCCGAAATGGCCGCTATTTTGTCCGTCCAGATGGCGAGGTCGGCATCGCGGTGGAGCACCTCGACGCGAGCCTCGAAACGGTGATCGATCCGGAACTGACCTACGCGACGTACTGGGGAGGCAGCCGTAACGAAGCCATCACGGCGACGGCCTACGGCAGCGACGACTCGATTTACCTTGCGGGATGGACGGAATCGTCCTCTCCCTCGGGGTCTGGCGGATTTCAGAGCACCAATCGAGGTAGCACCGACGGGTTTGTTGCGCGACTGAGCGCCAACGGTACGACGCTGTTGTGGGCGACGTTCCTGGGTGGAACGGGCGCGGACCGCATCAATGCGATGGTTCTGGACTCGTCGAATCGTCCGGTCGTGGGCGGTTCCACCTCGTCCTACGATTTCCCGGTCTTGAGCGCGATTCAGACCGCGCTTCGCGGGCCGATGGACGGATTTATTGCGCGGCTGTCGGCAACCGGCACCGCGCTCGATTTTTCGACGTACTATGGCGGTGCGGCGGTGGACATCGTCAATGCGGTGGCCGTCGACAGCACGGGTGTGTACGGTGCGGGCCAAACGACGTCGGCGGATTTTCCGGTGGCCTCCGCGCTGTACGGTACGGCGCGTGGCGGCCAGGACGGGTTCGCGTTCAAACTGCCTGTTGCCGGGACCTCGATCAGCTACAGCACCTACATTGGCGGTTCCAGTGACGACGCGGTGCTGGGCATGGACGTCTTCAATCAGCGAATGTTCCTCACCGGCGCGACGAACTCGTCGAATT
>JAFDVT010000120.1 GCA_018268875.1 Acidobacteriota bacterium | reverse complement strand
TGCAGCTCAGCACGGTTCTCAACAAACCCCGACATCAGTTCCTCGATCTGTGGTCGGTTGTCGATGAAGGTGAGTTTCGGCGCAGGCAGAATGTCGTCGTGCCGCAAAGGAAGCCAGAGCAGCAAGCCTCGATCGATCCCCATACACGCGGTAACAAGCTTGGACAGATCCGTTGGGCCGATCGTGTCCCATGTTTTGGCCTTGGTGTTTTCGATAACCCCCAGACAAGGGTTCACGACTTCGGAGAACGGGATCGTATGCCCGAAGGCATGAACGATGAAGGCATCACAGAGATGAAAAACCGCTTTCTGGCCAAACCCGAAACGGCCAATAGTCCCTGAATCATCACCTTTCGCGCTGTCAGCGAAGGAAAGGATGCCGCGACCGTCCCTCTCGGTAAACGAGCCATCGTTTGACACCAGCAAACCGGGCACCCTCAAAAGCGGATTATCCGCCTCCGGCCAACCCTCATGCGCGACAAAACGGATCATTCCAGCTTTCGCGTCTTCGGCGTTCTGTATGAGTTCCTTCAGCACAGGAAACCCCGAGGAGTACCTGTCTTTGAGGTTTGCTTGGATCTGCCGAAAGATGGCGCGCGGCGGGGTGGTCAGATTGGACATGGCTTCCTTGCGTTCCCGGCGGCGGGCAAGATTTTTTTGGGCGGATGATCAACCGAATAGAAGGTCAGTAAATCCAAAGGAACACGGCAATGTTGCGCTGCTCCAGTGGATCATGCTGTCTATGCAGTCTCACTCTTGGAAAACTGACTTTCGTCTTGCAGGGAGTACCTGGACAAGAGGTCAGCATCGACCGACCGGGTGTGCGTAGCCATCAATCCGCTGATCGTGGCGTTCGGCAGCACAGCGGTTTCGGGCACAAGCAGGTAAGACCAAGGTTTATCGCCAGCATTTCGTCCATTGGCGCGGTTTGCAATGTGGCACCACAGGGCGGCGGCATCGGCCTTTCTGACAACCTGCGCATTGGTCATTTCTGACGCTCGCTTCGTCTCAATGATAAGCTTGTCGGTCTTGGTCTCGACGACGAAATCAGGCTGATATGAAGCGTTATCTTCGTCATAGATTCTGAACTGGTTCGGCCCCGGCTTCATCCAGAGCTGCACGGAGGGGTCCTGCTCCAGAATGACCGCCATCCGACGTTCGGGGTCGGAGTCGAACTTTGCCATGTTGTAGCAGGACTTCGCGAAGCCGACGAAAATGAACCGCTTCATGTCGCTCAGGCGTTCAGGCGGACTGCGAAAATCGCGCATCGCGTCTTTTCCGCTGCCATCGAACGTCTGCGGCTTCAGTTGATCGAAGGCTGAAACCCGGGTGACGCGGTAGGTGGTCTGCTCCCGCCACATGTGGAGCTTCATCTGGGCGACGAGGGCTTCTGCGATCTGGCGTGCATGGCCCTGAAGGATCGACCGCACCTGCTCGTCGTCCGAGTGCTTCGCCCGGAAGTGAGCGACCACCTGGCCTGCCAGATCATAGAGAATTGCCGCGTGAGAGTCGTAGTCGATCTCGGGCACATCGATCAGTTTGGCGACGATATAGTCTTCGAGCCGGGACGGCGTCTCACCGCCTGCTTCGCCGGAAATCAGGCTGCGCTGCTCGGTCCTGAGGATCTGGATCAAGAGCTCGCGCGACAGCGGCTGATAGTTCCACGACTTCAGGTCAACATCAAAGCGCCTGAAGCCAAAAGAAACCTGCTGTTCCGGCGTGATGGTCAGCATCGGGATGGCGATCGTTCGCTGAACGAACTGCTTGCACACCTCAGCCGTGACGGCCGTAGCCTGCTCGGGCGTCACCGTCGCAAACAAGCCGTCATCAAACTTCTGCGCAGCCATGGCAGCCTCTGCGATCCGCTGGACGACCTTAGGGTCTTCGAGGTCCTTGATCGAGGACACCTGCTTGCTGATCTGCGGCAGGACGACATTAAGGACGGTCTTTGCCAGCCCGATCTCCTCGGGCTTGTCATACTTGAACGTGGGCGCTGGCGGAGCCTGGAAGCTGTTCGGCGTTGTTGCGACGCCGTCTTTCACCGATGATGCTTCCGACGGACTTGTCGCTGCCTGCTCGCCAGCACCGGCTTGCAGGACCATCTGCTCGACAAGGGACGGCGCGGTCACCATCACCGGCTTAGAGGCTGGCACATCGCCGCCTTCACCGATCGTCACCGATTTCAGCCTGCGCGTGACGCCGTTTTCTTCCTTCGCCTTCTCGATCAGCTCATTGAACCGCTCGTGGGCGATGACAGTAAGGGTATCGACAACTTCGACCCCGGTGCGCTTGCCATAGGGCAGCCGCAGGCCGCGTCCGAGGGTCTGTTCCGTCAGGATCTCCGACGCCGAGGCGCGCAGCGGAACGATGGTGAAAAGGTTGGTGACGTCCCACCCCTCCTTCAGCTTGTTGACGTGGATCACGATGTCCGTGTCGCCGCTCTTTTCGATGTTCAGCAGGCGCTGCGCGTTCTCGTCGCTTTCCTCGCCGGTGAGCTTGGAGTGGATCTCGATCACGCGCCCCTTGTAGCGCCCGTCGAAGAACCGGTCGGACTGGACGAACTCGTTGACTTGCCGGGCGTGGGTCGTGTCCTGGGTCACCACCAGCATGAACGGGCGCACTACGCGGGCCTGGTGTTGCAGGGCATGGGTCTCGAGCGCGACACGGACGTGTTCGTGATAGTTCACCCCGTCCTCGAGCTTGATCCGCTCCAGCGTCGCGTCATCGACCGACTTCGGGTTGAAGTTGGCGCGGGTGCCGACGGCGGGTTCCTTGACGTAGCCGTCCTCCATCGCGTCCGGTAGCTCGTAGCGATAGACGACATTCTTGAACTCGGCCGACTTCGCCCCGACGCTCTTGGGTGTCGCGGTCACCTCCAGGCCGAGGATCGGCTTCAACTCGGCAATCGCCTTGGCGCCGGCAGACGCGCGGTAGCGATGCGCCTCGTCCATCAGCAGGACGAGGTCATCAAGGCCGGACAGATAGGCGAAGTAGCTGTCCCCGATGTATTCCTGCAGGCGTTTGATCCGGGGCGCGTTGCCGCCACGCACCTCGGAGTTGATCTTCGAGATGTTGAAGATGTTGATGATCGCCCCTTCGCGACCGAACAGGTCGGCCCCGCGAACACCGCGCCCTTCCTCGTAGTTCTCAGCGTTGACGATCAGCGGCGCCTGGTGCGCGAAGGCCTCGATCCCGCGGAAGACGTATTTCGGGCTGGTCGGCTGGAAATCGGCCAGCAACTTTTCATAGATCGTCAGGTTCGGGGCCAGAACGAAGAAGTTGCGGCTTTTCCCGATCATGTAGAGATAGCTGATGAACGCCCCCATCAGCCGCGTCTTGCCCACGCCGGTGGCAAGCGCGAAGCAGATCGAGGGG
>JAFDVT010000011.1 GCA_018268875.1 Acidobacteriota bacterium | reverse complement strand
GCTGTTCGGACTGTTCTGGCGCTGTCTGCGACACGCGGGTGAGGCGGATCTGATCCATGCCAACTGGGCCATCTGCGGAGCCATGGCGGGCATCGTCGGCCGCCTGCGCAGGAAGCCCGTGATCACGACATTGCGCGGCAGCGACGTGGCACGCGCGACACGTTCACGGTTGGATCGAATGATCCTCAGCCTCGCCGTGCGCAACAGCCGGATCGTGATTTGCGTCTCGGAAGCGATGGCCGAGCGGTTGCGCACGCAATTTCCACGTCGTACCGCGGATATCCACGTATGTCTCAATGGCGCCGATGACGCATTCTTCCAGATCGACAGGGCGGTTTCCGATAGTGCGGGCCTGCGGGTGCTGGCAGTAGGCAACCTGATCCGCCTGAAAGGTTTCGATGTATTGATCGACGCGGTCGCACGTGCGCGCCATCGCGAACGAATGCATGTAAGAGTTGTTGGCGCCGGACCCGAGCGCGAGCCGTTGCTGGCCCAGGCGGCGTCTCGCGGCGTGCCTTCCTGTTTCACGTTTGCCGGAACCGTGCCTGTGGCAGACATGCCAAAGCACTATTCCGAGGCGGATGTGTTCGTTCTTTCCAGTCGCTCGGAAGGTCGGCCCAATGTCGTCGTGGAAGCGCTGGCCGGCGGTTTGCCGGTGATTTCCACCGATCTGGAAGGCGTACAGGGAATGGTCAAGGACGGTGATGCCGGCTGGTTGGTCGCGGTCGACGACGCAGATGCATTGGCCGCTGCGCTGGATGAAGCGGTCATCGATCGCGTGGAGCTTCATCGCCGCGGTGAACGTGCACGCGCTGTCGCACGCGCCCGGATCGGGACGTGGTCGGATACCGCGCGTTGTTATGAGGCGTTGTTTCGGGTGATCCTGACCGCGGATGGGAGGCAGCATCCTTCATGTGCGGAATAGCCTTTATTCGGGCTCCGGCGATCTCGCCCGGAGAGCGCTGCGAGCGCATGGGTGCGGCCCTGCAACGGCTCAAACATCGCGGTCCCGATGAGTCCGGATGCTTTGCCGGTTGCGATTTCGTGGCCGGGCACACGCGGCTGGCGATCATTGATCTCAAGGGTGGTCACCAGCCCATGCGCGACCCAAGCGGGCGCTGGGTTCTGGTGTTCAACGGCGAGATCTACAACTACCGCGAACTGCGAGCCCGGTTGACGGGAAGATGGGACTTCCGGGATGACAGCGACACGGAGGTGCTGCTGGCTGGGCTGGTCACGGAAGGCGCAAGGTTTGTCGAATGTATGGATGGCATGTGGGCCTTCGTGTTGCACGACACCGCGACGGGCGATTCGCTGCTTTCAAGGGACCGTTTCGGCAAGAAACCCCTGTACTATCGCCACCACGGTGCGACGCTTGCCTGTGCTTCCGAATTGCCCGCGCTGGCGGCGCTGGCACCGGATGTGGCTGTCGCGGAAGATGCCGCGGGCATCGCGGACTATTTCCGTTACGGTTATGCGCTGCCCGGCAAGACTTGCGTCGCAGGCGTCAATGAGGTCTTGCCGGCACACACTCTGAAGCTGCGCGCGGATGGCTCCATCGTCCAGGAACGCTACTGGGCGCCATCGATCGAACCCTGGACAGGCAGCTTCGAGGAAGCAGCCGAGCAGGTTCGCGAGCTGTTGACGCAGAGCGTGCGTCGACGCCAGTTGGCGTCCGATGTCGAAGTCGGTGCGTTCCTTTCCGGCGGGGTCGATTCGACGACCGTGTGTGCGCTAGCGCAGAAATCGGGCTTCGGAAGGCTGCGAACGTTCACGGCGGGCTTCGCCGAACCGACCTACGACGAGCGCGCGCCGGCGGCGCGGGCGGCGACCGAGCTGGGTACGCTGCACACATCGGAAGAGATCAAGCCGGATATCGCGGCAACCCTTGCAACGGAACTTCCCAGGCGCATGGGGCAGCCGTTCGGCGACTCCTCGCTGGTGCCCAGCGCCTTGGTCGCCTCGGTGGCGGCGCGGCACGTCAAGGTGGTGCTGACGGGCGATGGCAGCGACGAGATCTTCGGTGGATACGCCAGGTACGCGGGCCGCTTGCTGCGCCAGCGGTATCACCGGCTACCGGCTTCGTTGCGCTCGATCGTCGAACGCGGGGTGTTGGCGACGCCCGAGCCTTATGCGCATCACAGCGGCAGCCTCTTGAAGCGCGCACATCTTTTCGTGCGGCTGGCGCGCGAGGACAAGGAAACTACTTACATAGGGCCGCCGGCCATTCGCAAGGAGACGCTCGAGCAACTGGTGCCTTGGCTGAGTGCGGGCAACGCGATGCCCGATCGGCCATGGCCCGATGATCCGGACGAGCTGAGGCATATGCTGCTGATGGATTGCTTGGTCTATCTGCCCCAGGACATCCTGCAGAAAGTCGATCGCGCGACGATGATGCATTCGCTCGAAGCCCGTAGTCCCTTCCTGGACAAGGCACTGTTTGAATTTGTGATACGCCTGCCTTGGCAATGGCACTTCTCGGGGGTGCGAGGGAAGCGCGTATTGCAGGCGGCCATGCGCGGCCGCGTACCCGACTTCATCTGGAATCGCCGCAAGCAGGGGTTCGCCTCGCCGGTCAGTCACTGGATGCGCCATTGGCTAGGCGACGATTTGCTGGCCATGACGGATTCCAGCGACACCGGTGTCGTGGATGTCGCGGGGTTACGCACGCTGCTTCGTGAGCATCGCGCTGGGCGCGCCGATCATTCCCAGCCCCTGTGGCTGGCCTATGCCTACCTGCGTTGGCGCGCCGGTTGACTGCATGACTGTACGCGCTGATCGCATCCTGCTGGTCTTGCCAAGCCTCGAACGCGGTGGCGGCGAGCGTGTATTGCTGCAACTGGCACAGTCGTTTCTGGCCGCAGGGCGGGACGTGCACGTGGCTGTCCTCCTTGGCGGCGGCCCGCTGCGTACGTTTGT
>JAFDVT010000119.1 GCA_018268875.1 Acidobacteriota bacterium | reverse complement strand
GTTCATCCCCCGCGTCCAACACGCGGTCTTCCGTGAGGTCCACCGTGGCCCAGTATTTGGGGCCGCCGTCCTGACCTTGGGAAAAGGTAATCCAGATCACTCGGTGCTCGTACCCAGGATCGTTCCTGAAAAACCCGCGATCAGGCTGCATCAGGAGTCCATGGCCTTGCAGGCCCTGTACCTTGCCGGCGAGACGTCCGTCGGCCCGGGCCAGTTCGATGCCTCGTTGAACGTCCTGCGGACCTTCGGGAGGCAGGTAGCCGTCGATCCGCGAGGCCTGCATCACGGCGCCGTCTTTCATGCGCACGTCGACCGCGACGTTGTTGCTGTAGCTGAAATAGGTGAGTTTGGTGAATCGCGCCTGGGTCCGACAGCAGCCGAACGACACTTTGCCGTCCGGCGCCATGCGGTCCGCATCGATGAAGCCCCAACGGGCGCCCAAGAGCTGGGAGACTCTGGGATCGGCCTCGGCTGTTTTCCGCAAGGCGGCAATGTCGGACTCCGAGAGCATTGCAGCCTGGTTCGGTGACCGCGTGACCGCCGCATCGACCACGGCCCCCGCCATCTTGGGCTTGATGTATCCGACGGACTCGTCTGCCGTGAAGGTCAGGGGATGCCTGGCCGGGATCTGCGCGGGCAGGACTTTTTTCGGGACGGCGGTTTCCGGATCTTCCGGTCCGAAGGGACCACGGGAAGAGGCATCGAGACTGCAGCCGGAACCGGCGATGAACAACAGCAGGGTCACGTAGGTCCACATTGCGAATCTGGCTCCCATGCTCGTTACGCGACCGCCAACTTGCTGGCCACGCCCAGGGCCAATCTGGAAATCTGGGCCGCCGCCTTGATGACGGCGGCGCGTTTCTTCCGCGATTCGGCGTCCAGAATGGCCTTTGTCAGGAGATCTTTGTAGGTGGCGATTTCATCGGCTTCGAACGGGACGATCTGGGCCACCGTTTCATTGTTGAAGGTGTTGGCCAGTTGCAGATACAGGTTGGAAATTTCCGCCGCGTAGATGCCCCGGCGCAGCGGGTCGTTCTTATAGGTTTCAAACTTCTTCCGCAAGGCCGCGACCGCTTCAAGCAGTGCCTTTTGGCGAACCTTCGTTTCATCCTGCTTCCCGACTGCGAAGGCGACGGTCCCCAGCTGATCGACCAGCAGTTGCGCCTCATCCCTGGCATGGTCCACCTGGTCAGCCAGCTGCTCGATGTCGGTGTTGGCGCTTTCGGCCGTCTCCATCAGTTGTTTGATGAGGCTATCGTTGTCTTGGAGGAAGGTGACCACTCCTTGGATGCTGGCGTTCATGGATGCCTCCGTTACTGTCCGTCGTCTTTCTTCAGCCGGTCGAGCAGGTCCACCAGGTCGGCGGTGAAGGTGTGGGCGCGTTCCAAGGCGCCGATGCGCAGGATGCGTGCGCCGACGACTTCCTCCAGCGCGTCATTGACCGTCCGCGAATGGTTCAAGATCCCCATGATCTGTTCGGATCGGCCGGGCGCTTGATCCAGGATCGAGGCCACAAATTCAGGATCGACGGAGGCCAAGGCCGATTGGTCGGCGAAGCGCTTGACTTGAGCATGGAGCGTGCCCATCCGTTTCCAGGAATCGTTGAGCGCATTGGCCTGGTCCCGCAGACCGCAGAAATCCTCTTCGAATTGGTCCCAGACCGCCTTCTCAAGTCCCTGCATGTCTGCCATGTAGATTTGGCTCACGAGGTAGGCCGCCGCATAGGCGGCGTCTCCCTTCTTGTTCGTCACATTCCGAAACGAGGCCAGGACGAAGCGGTGTTTGGTTTCCTGGATCTGGAGCGACTTGAAGCTTTCATGCAGCCAGCTGCGGGCCTGCTCAAGGGCCTTGATCCGGGCTTCGGTCTCTTTTTGGAATAGATCGATGTTGGTTTGCGCCGCATCGATTTTGGTGCCTTCCAGCTGAATGAGGTCGCGGACAGACCGGCTGTGGATCGAATGGCATCCCACGGCCGTCAGGAGAACCGTGACGAGGGACAATAGAGACAGGCTTCGTCGGACCATGGAGGGCTCCTTCTTCTCACTGCCGGTTCGGCCGTTCATCGGCGCACCGCGCGAAGGGCATCGGCAAGCGCCTGAGTGTCGGTGCGGCTTAGGGTCACGTCGATATCCAGGTACTGTTTGATGACGGCATTGATTCGGCGGAGCGCCTCGACATTGTTGCGGTACCGGTCGAACGCGGTGAGATCGACCGCCGAAGGCGCCTTCGAATCGGCGGCGACTCGTTGTTCGACCTGCGTGATCAACTCGGGGAGTTTCTGGATGAGGTTGCTCATGTCGCCGGAACCGGCCATGAAGACTGCTTGTCCGTTCGGGTCCTTGCGTTCCGGGAGTCCCTTGAGGCGCATGTCATTGATCACGGCAATGATCTCAGGACCCAGCAGCTCTGCATCGTCTTTGGTGAGGTCGGCGTCCGGGACATCGTTGCGTCTGGGATTGGTGGTCGCCCATTGCAACGCGAGGTCCAGTTTGAGCCTGGTTTGGACGTACCGATACCACTGCAG
>JAFDVT010000118.1 GCA_018268875.1 Acidobacteriota bacterium | reverse complement strand
GCCTGCCGCAGTTGTTCGGCAAAGTTCGCCTGGCCCGCGATGTTCGCGGCTTGGGCAAAGCGCCGCGCCGCCTCCTCGCCATCGTTCTCGACCACGGCAAGTAGCGCCAGATCGGTGACCGCCGCATCGAACGACGGGTCGAGCGAGAGAGTTCGCTGCAGCGTCTCGCGCGCTTCCGCATAACGCCGCGCAAACAGATACCGCGCGCCGAGCGCTTCCATATAGAGGGCGGAGACGGGGTCCATTGCCAGAGCGGTTCGCATTTCCTCGACGCCTTCCGCCAGGCGTCCTTGCGCGCCGATGCATGCCGCCAGCACATAGTGGGCCTCCGGCGAATTGCTGTTCAGGTCGATGGCGCGGCGCAGTTCCGCCTCGGCTTTGGGAAAGTTCCAGTCGTACAGCAGCGTCACGCTGCCGAGCGCAACGTGCCCCAGCGCGGAGGCGGGATCGAGTTGCAGCGACTGTTCGGCCAGCCGTTTCGCTTCCGGCATAAAATCCCGCGGCGGAACCGCATCGATATACACAAGCAGCGTGTGCGCCCACGAAAGACCGGCGTAGGCTTCGGCGTAGTTGGGGTCCTTGTCGATCGCCGCGCGAAAGAGCTTCAACGCCTGCTGCGCGCCTTCCGCGTTGAATTTATTCCAATGAAATTGCCCCTGCCGGAACAAATCGTACGCTTCGGCGTTGTCGGTTGTGTGACGGCTCAGCAGCCGCGAACCACCTTCGCTCAACTGCAGCGCGAGCGTCGTGGCCACGCGCCGGGAAATGGAGTCCTCAATCGAAAAAATGCTGTTGAACTGCTCGTCAAACTGCGACGCCCACAGGATGCGCCCCGTCGCCACGCGGATCAGTTGGACGCGAACGCGCACACGGTCGCCGTCGCGCTGCACCGTGCCGTCGAGCACGGAATCGGTCTGCATTTCCTTGCCTGCCGATACCGGATCCACGCCAGGCTTGCCGTAGCGCCGGGAAAGACTCGAGGCCGCCAGCCGCAGTTGCCGCAGCGAGCCGAGGCGCGACGTGACACCATCCGCGATCCCGGCGCCGAGGTACTGATCTTTGGGATCCAGGGGTTGCAGCGGCAACACGGCGAGGCTCCGGATTTCCGCAGTTGCACCGGACCCACCGTCACGGCTTCTCACCCAAAACACTGCCCCCGCCGCGATCGCCAGCAACACCACGGCGAGCGCGATCCTCTGATTCCGTCGCGCCGAGGCGTGCCGCGCAACGAGCCCGTAATTCGCGGTCTGGCTGCGTTCGATGCGCCGCAAATCCGCGGTCAGATCGGCGGCCGTCTGGTACCGCATGGCGGGATCTTTCTCGAGTGCCCGCAGGATCACCGCTTCGAGTTCCGCCGGCAGGTCCGGCGCAAGTTCGCGGGGCGGAACCGGTGCTTCGTTTTGGATGGCGCGCAGAATGCCGGCGGGCGATTCGCCAGAAAACGGCACGCGTCCGGTGGCCATCTCATACAGCACGACGCCCAAGCTGAACAGATCCGAACGCGCGTCGACTTCCTCGCCTGCCGCCTGTTCGGGAGACCGGTAGGCCGCCGCGAATCCCCCTTCATCCGGATCTTGCGGCCATGCAAAATCGAGGATCTTGGCGACGCCCCCAGCGGCCAGAAACAGGCTCGCGGGCCGCAACGCGCGATGTACGATCCCCGCCGCATGCACGGCTCGCAGACCTTCCGCCATTCCCGCGCCCGCCGTCAACAGTTCGCCAACGGAGAACCGCCCGCGGACCAGCCTGCGATTGAGATGTTCGCCTTCGAGCAGTTCCATCGCGATGCCGAAACGGCCCCCGTAATCCGCCGCCGAAAACACTTTGCAGACGTTGGGATGCCGAATGGCCGACGCGATGCGAGCTTCCACCTGAATGCGCTGATTGGCCGCCGAATCCCCCGCCAAGTGCGGCAACAGGAACTTCAACGCAACCTCGCGATCCAGTTCTTTGTCCTTGGCCCGGTACACGACTCCCGCGCCACGCTCGTCCAGAACCTCAAGAATCGTAAACGGCCCGGCGACGTCGCCAGGCCGCAACTTGCCGGATGTGAAGCTCACCGGGCCGGAACCCCAACAACAGCATCCGGCTGCAGACGTTCCACATAGGTGGCAAAGCGAGGATCGGCGCGCAGGTTGTCCCAATCGGGCGCATAGCGCAGATAGATCAGGCGGCTGGAACGCTCCGCAAAGGCCTGGTTCAGATACCGAAAGGCATCGTCCGGGCGTTGCGCATAGGCCGCGAGACGCGCCAGCGACACCGCGGGCACGCGACGCCCCGCGTCTTTCTCCGCTACGGCGTCGTTCAAACGGTGCAGCAGAAGCGCCTTCAGCCCGCCCTCCCGGTAAGCCGCCTGGACTTTTGCGATTTCCCGCGACGCCCCCTCGCCGCCCACAGCCTCTGTCATTCTTTCCACATATCGCAGGACCGAAGGGCCATCGTTTTTCGCAATCCCCACGGCAATCAGATCGTTCAATGCCATCGGATTTTTAGGATCCATCTGCAAAGTACGCATCGAAACCGTCTCTGATTCCTTATAGCGGCGAGCGAGTAGGTACCGGTAGGCAAGCGCCTCGTTGCCCGACGTCGAAAGCGGATCCAGATCAACGGCGCGCTGTCCTTCGCGAATCGCCTCGTCGTGGCGGCCCATGGCGCTCAAAACGTTACTCAGGACGAAATGCGCATCGGGCGAACTCGAGTTCAGGTCCACGGCACGGCGCGCGGCGGCCTCGGCTTGCGGAAAATTCCAGTCGTGCACGAGTTTGATCGAGGAATCCGCGATGTGGGCCAACGGCAAACCGGGGTCCAGTTGCAAGGCGCGGGCGGCGTGACGTCGCGCGTCCGGAATCGCTTCGGCGGCGCTCGCGGCACCAACATAAAAGAGAAAATTCTTGGCCCAGGAAAGCCCCGCGTGCGCTTCGGCATAGTTGGGATCTTTCTGGATCGCGGCTTGATAGAGGCTCATTGCCCGCGCCGCGTCCTCGGCATTGATCCAGTAAAATTCCGCCCGGCGAACCAGGTCGTACGCTTCGAGATTGTCGGTGCCGTGCCGCGTCAGCATGCTTTGCGTACCGGGCGTCAGCTTGAGCGCCAGCGCTTCGGCGATGCGCCGCGAAATCGAATCCTCGATCGCAAAGATCCCGCTGTACTGTTCGTCGAACTGCGACGTCCACAGCACCCCGCCATCGGCAACGTTCCACAGCGTCACGCGGATGCGCACGCGATTGCCGTCGCGCTGCAGCGTACCGTCCAGCACGCTATCGGCCTTCAATTCGCGTCCGGCGGCGATCGGGTCCTGCCCGGGGTTCCCATAGCGGCGCACCAGATTCGTCGGCGACACCTGGATGAGGTTGAGCGACGCAAGCCGCG
>JAFDVT010000117.1 GCA_018268875.1 Acidobacteriota bacterium | reverse complement strand
GAGGGCGGTCGGACGACTGCGCGGAACAGGCCATGGGCGTCCTCGTGCAAATCTCAAGAAAGGAGAAAAAGCCGTGTGGATTCCTCCTACTGGTTGTACTACATCACCTTCTACAGTCAAGGAGATGATGGATTGCAGGGAATGGCGGCACGCCGCTCGATGCCGGCTGATGAACCCCGAGGTCGCTCGTTACCAACCGCCGTTTTCCCCCCTCGCATAGAACCGCCTCTTGGCCAGTTCTGCCGCGGCGACATAGGCCGACAGAATCCCTGCCAGCGCCAGCCAGAAGATCGCCGGCAACGGTTCGAATCCCAAGACCGTTCCAACCGGGGTCATCGGCAACAGCAGGGTGACAAGTCCCGTCAGGAGGGTCGCGATCAGCAAGGTGGAAGAAGGCCGGCTGGTATGGCAAGGCCGGCGCGTGCGGATGACGAGCACGATCAACGATGCCGAGAGAACGGACTCGACAAACCAGCCGGTACGAAACTGGCCGGTCGTCGAGTGCAGCACCCACAACAACAGGCCGAACGTGAGGTAGTCGAAGATGGAACTGACGAACCCGAACGTGAGCATGAAGCGTCGAATGAACGGAATGTCCCACCGCCGAGGGCGATCGATCAGTTCATGGTCCACCCGGTCGGTCGCGATCGCCATTTCGGGAATGTCCGTCAGGACGTTCGTCAATAGGATCTGTTTCGGCAGCAACGGGAGAAAGGGCAGAAACAGCGAGGCGCCGGCCATGCTGAACATGTTGCCGAAATTCGCGCTGGTCGCCATAAACACGTACTTCAGCGTATTGGCGAACGTCGTGCGCCCCTCGCGGACTCCCTGCAGCAGCACGCTCAAGTCGTGCTCCAGCAGGACGAGATCGGCCGCTTCCTTGGCGACATCGACGGCGCTATCCACGGAGATGCCGACATCGGCGGCATGGAGCGCCGGGGCGTCGTTGATGCCGTCGCCGAGATACCCGACCACGTTTCCGGATGCTCGAAGCGCAAGAATGATGCGGTCCTTTTGATTGGGTTCGATTTCCGCGAAGATGTCCACATCGCAGGCGCGCTTGCGCAGCGCATCGTCGCTCATGCCGCGCAGATCGCTCCCCGTGAGCAGCTGTGGATTCGCCAGCCCGACCTGCCGGCCCACAGAGGCCGCCACAAGCGCCTGATCGCCCGTCACCATTTTCAATGAAACCCCCAACCCCTTGAGGGCCGCAATGGTGTCGGCGATGCCTGTCTTCGGGGGATCGGCAAACACCAGCAACCCCAGAAACGTCATGGCGGTTTCTTGCGCCTTGGAGACAACATCCGTGGCGCCCATGTCCCGGCAGGCGAGTCAGATGGTGCGGAACCCCTGTTCGCTCAACGTCTGAACCAGTTGACGGACCGCCGCCGTCACCCGATCGATCGGAACGAGGGTACCGTCCGCCTGTTCCGCATCCAGACACAACGCCAACAGGCTCTCCACGGCGCCTTTGGTAATCAAGAGATGGGTCTGCGGGGTCGCGACCAGGATCGAAAGCCGCTTGCGCACGAAGTCATACGGCTCCTCGTCCAGTTTGCGGTAGCCGGTGAGATCGAACGACCGGTGCCGGCGCAGCGCTTCATCCAGCGGATTCGGGAATCCGGTTTCGAACGTCGCGTTCAGATGGGCCAGCAGCAAGACCTTCTCGCTCGGCCGGCCGTCGAGATTCAGCGCGGCATGCAGCCGCATAGAGCCTTCCGTCAAGGTGCCGGTCTTGTCGGAGCACAACACATTCATGCTGCCGAAGTTTTCGATCGAAGCCAGGCGTTTGACGACGACCTTCTGTTGCGCCATCCGTCGGGCGCCGTGTGAGAGATTGACACTGATGATGGCCGGCAACAGCTGCGGCGTCAAACCGACCGCCAAGGCCATGGAAAAGAGAAAGGACTCGAGAACCGGCCGCTGCAGGTACACGTTGACGGCAAAAATCGAGAACACCAGCAGCAGCGTCACTTCGAGCAACAGGTAGCCGAATCGTCGCACCCCCCGCTCGAAGTCCGTTTCCGGCGGCCGCGCCTGCAGCCGATGGGCGACAAGGCCGAACTCCGTCTCCTTGCCCACGGAGAGGACCAGCGCGCGCGCCCTGCCGCTCACGACATGGGTTCCTAGAAAGACGCTGTTCGTTCTCTTCTGCAGGGGAGTGGACGCCGCGAGCGTCGCGGTCGATTTCTCAACCGGATAGCTTTCCCCCGTCAAGGTCGCCTCATCGACGAACAGATCCTTCGCCTCCAGCAGACGGGCGTCGCCGGGCAGACTCGATCCGGCGGAAAGTTCCACGACATCCCCCGGCACGATCTCATCGACGGGAACGTCACACAGCACTCCATCCCGCCAAACCTGTGCCGTCACCTGAACCATGGCCAGCAACCCGGCCACCGCTTGAGCCGCACTGTACTCCTGCCAGAAACTCAAGAGTGCACCGGCCAGGATGATGCCGAGAATAATCAGCGCATCACTGCCTTCAGCGAGAAAGAACGACACGCCGGCGGCAAACAGCAGCATGAGGATGATGGGGCTTCTGAATTGCCCCAGCAGCAACCTGAGCGGCCGGCTGTCTCGCTGTGGTTTCAGTCTGGCGAGCGCGAAGGCGGCCTGCCGTTGTTCAGCCTCGACACGGCTCAACCCCTCGCGCGTGGTTCTGAATTCAAGGAGCAGATCATCGACCGGAACAGCCCAGAAGGCTCGTCCATTCACCATCAACGTTCCCATGCAGCTCACTGCCACCCTTCAGGAACGACACCGGCGGTGGTCAGACCGCGGCCGTCGAGCGAGGCCCTTCTGAGGACGCGCGCTCCGGGAGCAACGGACCACCGCCGGTGTCGTTCCACCATCACACCCACTCCGGTGCATGCTCCTCCACCATCTCCGGCTCGGCAAAACTCCGATACAGGGCCGGGAGCACCACCAACGTCAACGTAGTCGAGGTGAACAGGCCGCCTACGACGACCGTGGCCAGCGGCCGCTGTACCTCTGCGCCGATCCCTTGAGCCAACGCCAGCGGCAACAGGCCGAGCAATG
>JAFDVT010000116.1 GCA_018268875.1 Acidobacteriota bacterium | reverse complement strand
GGCGATTGGGTCACGGCACGATTGGACGGCGTCGTGTACGGGGAGAAGGGGCTGCTGAATAATTGGGTGGTGGCCGGCTCCTACGCGGACTTCGGCGTACATGATTGGGCCGCGCGCATCCCGGTCGCGCTGAGCGCCATCGGCTTGGCATGGCTCGAATTCGAGTTCGCGTTGTGGGCCTTCGGCTGCGTGCAAACGGCGTTGCGGGCGGGCCTGATCGTGGCAACCTGCATCGGCCTGTTCCTGTTCACGCGCATTCAGATCCCCGACGTCACGCTCACCTTGACGATCGCATTGGCGCTGTGGGGCTTTATCCGCGCGCTCGACGACGACGAACCGCATCCCACACGTTGGATCTATATCGCCTACGCCGCAGCCGGAACCGGCCTGTTGTTGAAAGGCCTGATCGCCGCCGTGTTCCCTGCCGCGGCCGCCGTATTGTTCCTGATCTTCACGCGCCAGTTGCCGTGGCAGCGACTGCGCCCGGTGACCGGAACACTGCTCGCGTTGGCGATCGCCGCGCCCTGGCACATCGCCGCGACGCTCGCCAATCCTCCCTACTTCGATCTCACGTTCCGCAGCGTTCCGGGCGATTATCGGGGCTTTTTCTGGTTCTACTTCATGAACGAGCACGTGCTGCGGTTCCTGAACATGCGCCATCCGCGCGACTACAACACCGTGCCTCGCGCGATGTTCTGGCTGCTGCATCTGCTGTGGCTGTTCCCGTGGTCGGCTTGGTTCGGAAGCATCGCGAGGCTTGGGTTCAAGCCCGATTCGCGCGCCGGCCGTGTTCGCTTGCTGTGCCTTTGCTGGATCGGCTTTATCCTCACCTTCTTCACGTTTTCGACCACCCAGGAATACTATTCGATGCCTTGTTACCCGGCGCTGGCGATGCTGCTGGCGTGTGCGATGATGCGCCCGGATAGCGGCCGAATTCCGCGTTGGATTCTGGTCACCGCGGCGGGCGCAGCGCTGGTCGCGATCCTCGCCATCCTGTCTCACGTGTGGAACCTGCCCGCGCCCGGCGATATCTCGAGCGCCCTGACGTCGAACCCCGACGCATACACACTTTCGCTCGGCCATATGCAGGACCTCACCATCGATTCGTTCGCGTACCTGCGGCCGCCATTGCTGCTTGCGGCGCTTGCGTTCGCCATCGGCGTCTATTCGGCGTGGCGACGCTCCGCCTTGGGACTCGCCGCGATGATGGTGGTGTTCCTGCACGCCGCGCGCCTCGCGCTGGTGACCTTCGATCCCTACCTGGCCTCCCGCCCCTTGGCCGAAGCGCTGAATCATGCGCCTCCTGGCAAGCTCATCGTCGACAACCAGTACTACACGTTTTCCTCCGTTTTCTTTTACACCAACCGCACCGCGCTGCTGTGGAACGGCCGCGTCAACAACCTCGAATACGGTTCCTACGCGCCGGGTGCGCCCTCGGTGTTTATCGACGACGCCGGCTTCGAACGCGCCTGGGCGAGCCCCGAACGCCACTACCTTTGCATCGAGAAGCCGCAACTCGAAAGACTGCGAAAGATCGCGGGCAGCAACCTCCACGTGCTGAAGGAAAGCGGCGGCAAGTTTGTGTTCACCAACCTGCCTCTATGAGAAAGAAAGTTCTGGTGGACGCGGCATCTCTGCTTCTGCGTAGCGCGGGCGTCAAGAACTATACGTTTCATTGGTTGCGCGCGCTGGAACAACAGGCACCCGGAATGTTCGACGCCTATCCGTTCCTGGGGACGTCGCTCGGCGCGCTCAATCACGATGGTTCGAACTTCAGTCTTTCGGCCACCGTGCCACGCATCGCCGCGCTGCAGTTCTTCAACAAGGTGATGCCCGCCGCGTTGACGCCTTTTGTGTGGAAATACGCGTTGTTCCACGTATCGAACCAGGTGAAGCATCCGCCGCCCGGGGTGCCCGTGTCGGCCACCGTCCACGACATGACATGCTGGCTGCTGCCTGAGACGCACACCGCCGCGAACCGGCAAGCCGACGAGGCCTTTGCCGATCGCGTCCTTCGCCGCGCGCGGGGCTTGATCGCCGTATCCGAACACACCCGGCAGGACGCCATACGCATCCTCGACCTGAACCCCGATCGCATTCGCACTATTTATTCCGGCGTTCCCGAGGCTTATTTCGATGCCACGCCGGCGGTTCGTTCAAAGCCCTATGTGCTCTACGCCGGCACGATCGAGCCACGCAAGAACGTCGACCTGCTGTTGAACGCATTCGCAACGCTCGATACCGGTCATGAGTTGTTGATTGCCGGTCCTGAGGGCTGGAACTCCGCGCACACCATGGAACGCCTGCGCGGCAACGCCGTGCCGAACGTTCGCTATCTCGGTTATGTGCCTGAAGCGGACATGCCGGGGCTGTTTGCCGGCGCGACGGCGTTTGTCTATCCATCGCTGTACGAAGGCTTCGGCTTTCCGGTAGCGCAGGCTATGGCTGCGCGCGTGCCGGTCGTTACGTCGAACGCGTCCTGCCTTCCGGAAGTGGCTGGGGCGGGCGCGCTCACCGTCGACCCTCGTAGCGAAGCCGAACTCGCCGCGGCGCTATCACGCGTCATTGGCGATGCATCGCTGCGCCGGTCGCTGGCGGCAGCGGGCCGCGAGCGAGCGGAATTGTACCGATGGGAAACCTGCGCCAGGCAAAGCATCGCCTGGTTTCGCGAACTCACCGAAGCCTAGCGACAGGGATTTCGATGCTGGGTCCGGCGGGCGTCAAACTCGCGCATAACAAGCCCGGCGCGGGCCATGTCACCTGCCACTCCGAATCCTTGCACTGTTGCGCAAACACGAACTCCACCAACTGCGTCATCCGCGCTTCCGGCAGGCCCGACAACCGCGAATAGCGAAGTGGGCCGGACTCTCGCGTCAGAGCCACGGGGATCGCCTGGGACGATTTGCGGCTTTGCGGGCCTCTTGCAAATTCTACGAACGTCGCGATGCGCGATGTCTGGTTGTGTTCACGCATCCAGGCCTTGATTCGCACCGGCGCGCGTAGCGTAAATGCCGTCAGGCGCGACATCAGTCCACCGGACAGCGCAAACGTACACGAATAGTTGTCCACCGCTCCGTGAGCCCACACGCGTTTCGCAAAGCTATCGCCGCGCGAGAAGTCGTAATGATCGATGCCCAGTCTGGCGCATTCCTGAAAGGTCATCCAGCGATTGACGTGCCCCAGGCGGAACTTTTCAAACGAAGGATGAAACGCCGGGATGTACAGCACAAATGTGTTGCCGCAGCGAAAGCCCAGATCGAACGCGACGGGCACACCGTCGAGCAACGTCACAAAGGCCAGTAGGTTGCTGCGCACGGCCGTACGCGCATAGTTCGCCAAAAACTCGCGGTTGCGCACGTCTTTCCACGCATTGCGGCGATCGGCGTGACGCAGATCGTGCAGGGCAAACAATCGCGGCAGCCACGCCACGCATTCTTGGCGATTCGCATCGAAGTCGAGAACTTTTAGCGATGCGGTGCCGAATGCCTCCAACCGGCGGCGATAGTTCGGAATGCGCTTTTGAAAAGACTTGTTCGACCCGGATTCCGGCGGCGCCGAAGCCGTCAAATCGCGATACGGACACGGATATTCGCGTGTCAACGCGCCTTCGCCATACGTCAGGCGGCAGGCTTCGCGCATCGGGCTCGGCTGTGCCATTTCGTTTAACCGAGCGGCGCCGCAAATACCGCGCGTACGCAGGTAGCGAAGAATCGCATTGGCCACAGCGAGCGACTGTTCGCCCGCAACGCCTTGGCTATCGGACCGCCCTTCGGTTAGGAACTCCACCACTGAAATAGAGCCCAGAACTTTTCGCACGCGAAACGCTGCCGCCGCGATCAGTTCGTCGCTGCGGAAAATGCCCAACAAACAGACGCTTTCTCCCTTGCGCCGCGTCGCGTCCCAGTAGGACGACATCCAATCCCATGCGTGGAACGGATTGCTGGCGGCCGCCTCATCGAACAACGAGGCAAGCCTCGGCCTCGCTCGTTCGAACGAGTTCCAAGCCCGCGCTTCGAGCATCACGACAATGCTCCGGCGCGCGCCAGCAGATGTTGATTGGCGCATACGGACGCCTGCGTTTCGGTTTCGCGCACCAGCGCGGAACGCAGGCCGACCATTGGCTGCACTTCCAGTTCGCCAGCGTCGCGATAGGTGGCCACAAGGTGCAAGATCTGGTCCAAACCGGCCAGCATTTCGTTCATATTGACGACGATGTCGGTTGGATGGAACCACAAGTGAAATACGTTCCTGTTGCGGATCGCCTCCTGCAACCCGCGGCGAGCGCGAGTCACACGCAAGGCGGCCGGAATGTGGCGGCGAATCCCGAACGACGGCGTATAGAGCATCGAACCCGGGATCGCCATCATGCCGAATTCATCGAGCACGGGTTCCACGGAACGCGGCGTGGTGGCGGCTAGCACATCGGCCAGGTGTCCGAGGCGCGACAACGGATCGCGCTCGCCCGCGCCGCAGTACCAGCGTGGTTCCGGCGTGCGGTAACACGTAAAGCCGTATTCGCGAGCCAGGTCCAGATGCGCGATCTGATTGCGTGGAAAGATAATGGTTCGCGGCCGCACACCCGCCTTGGCGGCGGATTCCACCGCGAGCGCGAATTGGCGATGCGCCTGTTCCCGCGTCACCATCGTCATCACGGGATGGGTGAACGTGTGCGATCCGATTTCCTGCGGCACCGGACAACGTTGAATCTCTTCAATCAGGTCGGGCGCGTGCAACAGGTCGTCCGCGCCGTCTTCAAACAAAGCCCCGACAATCGCCCACGTCGCGGGTATTCCGTGCTTTGCCAGAAGATCCAGCAGACGTGTGATCGCCTGTTCGCGCTCGGCCCGGCAG
>JAFDVT010000115.1 GCA_018268875.1 Acidobacteriota bacterium | reverse complement strand
CGAGGCGACACGGAACATCTTTTGCGCCTCCGGCGTCATCGGAACCGCGCCCACAAAGGACACCACCGCCGCCGTTGCCACCGTGTTCGCGCCGAACATCTTCGCCATGTCGGTGGGCGCGGCCCGCAGTACGGCGCACTGCAGCGTTGCAGGTTCACGATCCACCGCGTCGCCGGAAGAAGCGTCGCCAGGCGCTTGCAGCATCGCCGCCAGAGCGATCAAATGGCCTCCTGACGAACCGCCGACGCCGCCAATGCGATTGGGATCGATGCCGTACCTCGCCGCGTTGTGGCGAACAAAACGGATGGCCCGCTGCACGTCGTCAATCGCCGCCGGGTACGCGAACCTGGGCGCCGCGCGATGCGTGATCGCGAACACCGTGAACCCCGCATCGAGCAGCGCACCGCGCCATTCTGGGATCTGCTGTCCTTTGAGCGGCGGCGCGCCATAGCCCAACGGAGCCTGCCAACCGCTGCCGGAAATGAAGATCACGCCGCGGCCATTGGACTTCGCCGGCTTGTGTACATCGAGCAGCAACGCCGCGCCCGAGTACATCCCGTAAATCACATTGGACTCGATGGTCCCCTGCTGGGCAAGTGCGACAGTCGCACACACCAGCGCGGCGGCAAATTTCATATAGGCATCCTATCCGAGGAGCTTTGCGATCGCGTCGGCATCGTTCGGAACCACCGTCGGCGCATTGCCGAACGTCGGCTCGATCTGCGCGCCGTCGGGACCTTTCAGTTGGCCCGTGTGATAGCGGTAAATGTAGTCCGGGTCCTTCAGAACATTGCCGGTCAGGATCGCCACGACGTCCTCATCGGCGCGGATCACGCCCGCCGCGGTCAGCTTTTTGATGCCCGCCAACGTTGCCGCCGAGGCCGGTTCGCAACCAATGCCAGCGGCGCCAATCACCGCCTTCGCATCGGCGATCTCCTGCTCTGAGGCGCTTTCCACCACGCCGCCCGCCGTGCGAATTTCAAACTCCGCCTTCGGCCAACTCACCGGGTCACCGATCTTGATCGCCGTCGCCAGCGTCTCCGGATGTTCCACCGAACGGAACGTCTTGCCCGGCGCGGACATGTACTCGTAAAACGGCGCCGAACCCGCCGCCTGGATCACCGCCAGCTTCGGCAGCTTCGAAATAAAGCCCAGTTCCTTCAACTCGCGAAGTCCCTTGCCCACCGCGGAAACATTGCCCAGATTGCCACCTGGCAACACGATCCAGTCCGGAGGATGCCAGTCGCGCTGGTCCATCATCTCGATGCCGATGCTCTTCTGTCCTTCGATGCGGAACGGGTTGATCGAGTTCAAAAGATAAATGCCCAGCCGCTCGGCGAGTACGCGAACCAGCGCCAGGATCTGATCGAAGTTCGCTTCCACCTGCAGCGTCTGCGCGCCGTATTCCAGAGCCTGCGCGAGCTTCCCGTAGGAAATGTTGCCATGCGGGATGAAGATGATCGGCTGCAATCCGCCGGCGCTCGCGTAGGCAGCCATCGAAGCCGATGTATTGCCCGTCGACACGCAAGCCACGCGCCGCATACCCAAACGCTTGGCCTGCGAGGCCCCGCAAGTCATCCCGTTGTCCTTGAATGAACCCGTGGGATTGAACCCCTGGTGCTTGAACGTGATCTTGTCCAGCCCGCCGTACTTCGCCGCGCGAGGCGCGTCGAGCAGCGGCGTGTTCCCTTCCCGCAGCGTAATGATGTGCTCGTTGGAATCGAGGAACGGGTACAACTCGCGATACCGCCAGATGCCGCTCTGATTGATCGGCGCGTTGTCCATGCGCCGTTCGCGGAACGTCCGCTTCATCTCGGCCGCGGTCCAGGTGGGCTTTTCGTAAGCCGCCTCCAGCAATCCGCCGCACTTCGGGCAATTGTAGATGACCTCGGTCACCGGGTACACGGCCGCGCACGCGGCATTGAAACAGCGAAGAAAACTCGTTGGCATTCGTCTCTACAGGACAGGCCCCTGCGCCTTTCGAACCTTGCTCCAATACCACCAATTGCGTTTTTCCGGCTCCAGATCCGGGTTCCGCGCCTGCTCGATCGCGCACCGGAACGTATCGTGGACGCACGGATCCTGCCGCTGCCCCGTCAACTCGCACAGGCGGTGGTAAAGCTCATCGGCGTCACATCGCGCAAGCTTCGCCACCGAGTCCACACCCAGCATCTCGAAGTCGCCCAACATCGCCTTGCCGATTCCGGAAAGTTCCGCAAGCTGTCGCACTGTATGTCCATTGTCCCATCTGCCGCCTACTTTGCTCTTGCAATTCGAGTAAATTCGTACTAAAAAATTAGTAGGATGCGCCCCAAAGCCACCACCCTCACCGAGCAGGAACTCGAAATCATGAAGATCGTCTGGGAACTCGGCGACGCTACGGTCCGCCAGGTTTACGAACGCCTTCTATCCGAACGCGACATCGCCTACACCACGGTGATGACCATGATGCAGGTGCTCGAACGCAAAGGCCGCCTGAAGAAGACGCAAGGCGAAAAGGCCCATATTTACCGGCCTTCCGAAGCCAAACAGCGCGTGCTGGGCGGCATGGTGCAGGAATTCGTGAACCGTGTCTTCAACGGCTCCGCGGAACCGCTGCTGCTGCACCTGATTGAGGACAACAAGCTCACCGCCTCCGACATCGACAAGCTTCGCAAGGCCCTGAAGGAGAAGAAATCATGACCTGGGACTTCGTCTTTCGTTACAGCCTGCAGATCCTCAGCGTGGCGGCGGGCGCGGCGCTCATCGTCCGTGTACTCGCCGTTCGCGACGCGGCCCTGCGCCTGCGCGTCTGGCAAGCGGCATTGCTACTCATGCTGGCTCTGCCGTGGCTACAGCCGGCCACGCCCGTGGTACGCATTCCGGCCCAGCAGGTCACGGCCGCGGTGAACGGCGTGTCGAACAGCGCCAACCGTGTTCTGCCCAGCCCGCTAACCGTTTGGGCGATCGGCGCGGCGATCCTTCTGGCGCGCCTCGCCGTCAGCGGCCTCGCGTTGCGTTCGCTCCGCCGTACCTCTATCCCGCACGACGACGGTCTGCGCCTGTCGGACCGCGTGACATCGCCAGTAGCCTTCGGATTCCGGCACCCGGTGATCTTAATGCCGCTACGCGCCCTGCAAATGCCGCCCGAGGCGCGCGAACCGATGCTCGCGCACGAGCAGGAACACCTGCGCCGCCTGGACTGGCCGCAAATGCTCGCTGAGGAACTGTGCCGCGCGCTGCTGTGGTTCCATCCGGCGGCGTGGTGGCTGCTGGCACGCATCCGCGCGGATCGCGAACAGGCGGTGGACGCGGCGGTCGCGTCGAGGCTCGGCCCAACGCGCTACGCGGAAAGTTTATTGGCGGTCGCCGCATGGCACGCCGGAGCAGCCGCGCCCGCGCTGGCTACCACGATGTTTCGCGGCCGCTCGCTCGCCCAGCGGCTGCAATCTCTCGATCAATTACAGGAGAATACGATGACCAAGCAACACAAACTAAGCGCCATCGCCGCAATCGCGATGACCGCGGTAGGCGTTGTTGTCCTTTCCACCTCGGCCGCGCCATTGCAGGGCTTCCCGCAGGAATCCAGCAAGGCCATCAAGGTGAACGTCACCAAGCTGAAGCAGACGAAGAAGGTAACACCGGCTTATCCGGTCGAGGCCAAAAAGGAAAAGATCCAGGGCCGCGTGGAACTGGACGTTCTGCTCAACACGGAAGGCAAAGTCAGCAAAGTCAGCGTGCGGACAGGCCCGTCGCAGTTGGTGGAATCCGCGGTGGAAGCGGTCAAGCAATGGGAATACGAACCCGTGCACTTGAACGGCAAGCCGGTGGACGTCCAGACGGTCATCTTCGTCAACTACACGCTCGCGCCTTAAAAACAAAAAGGGGAGGCAGCGATCATAACCGCCACCTCCCCAACGAAAACCCGCGCGACTCCTACTGCACGTGCAGAAAGATCGGGTCGCGAGCGCCGCTCACCGCCACCGGCAACCGGTCCCCGCGATTCGCATCTTCGGGAATCGTCACCGTGATCTGATAAATCCCCACGGTGCCCGGCATCAACCCGGCGAACGAGGGATAAATCTCCGGCGCCGGATTGAACAGCGAACCGCCAAAACGGATCGTCGGAAAAGGATCGATCGTCGCCGCGGGATCCGCCGGCGAAACCGTACCGGCCTGCACCGGGAACGTCGGCGGACCAAAGCCCGCGCCAATCAGGTGGATCGTCGATCCGGCATTCACCGCCGAAATCGGACCTCCGCCCGCCGTCGACACAAAGGTTCCGTCCGTGTTCGTCACCCAGAAAATCCGAGGGCGAACCCGCACGATCTGCACCGACGCGCCGTTCGAACGCTGGCCGTCCCGCTCGACATGGACCACCGCCTCGCCTTCCGGCGCATCGTACGGGATCTGCACATCGATCTCGCCGTAAGACGTCCGAGACACCGGCAACGCGAGGTCGTTCAGAAACACTGACACACCGGTTAACGATTGCGGCCAAGCCTGCCCATCGGCGACTTTCTCACCCGATGCGCCCGCGCCCACAAACATCTCGCCCTGCACCGTCACCAGGTCCCCGAGCGCCAATAGATCCGGCTCGTAACCCACCGTCGTCACCACCCCGTGGTAGGAAATCAGCGGCGCGCCAGGCGCCACCAGGTCCACCACCACCGGAACCTCCAGCGAATCGTTGGCCGCGTCGCTCTTGACGATGACCTTGCCGCGATACCGCCCCGGCGCCAGTCCGTCCGCGTTGATCACCGCGGAAATCGTCGTCCCATCGAACGACCCCGACAGCCAGCCGCCACCATCGTCGGTCGACGCCTGCACTTCCGTTACCGCCAGCGCATGCATGCCCGTGTTGTAGACGCTGAACGTCTTGGTCACCGGCAGCACGCCCTGCGCAATTCGAAACTGGATGCGTTCCACCGTGGGCATCGCAATCGCCTTCTGCGTCACCACCACGCTGACCGGAACCGAACGGTTGTCATCGGCCAGCGAAGAACCGGAAATCACCATGTTGCCGTTGTATTCACCCTCGGGCGTACCTTCATCGGCCGACGCGACCAAGTCGTACGAATACACCGTGCGGAAGCTACCGCCGCCCGATCCCAGGACCTTCAAGCGCGGACCACCGGAGATCGAAGCGTTGGAATTGAAAGACGTGCTCGTCGTGAACGTACGCCGCACTTCCGAACCGTTTGGCGGCACATACATGCGAACGTCCGAAGGAACGCCGCCGCCCACCTGCACGGTCACCGAAATCGTCTGCGGAGCGTCCACGGCATTGGGGTCGGACACCGTCACAAACCCCGTATAGATGCCCTTGCCCAGCGTGGACGTATTCAGTTCCATCCGAACCGGAAAGCACACGCCCCCGGGCTGACCGCAGCCCTGCGAACTCCCGACCGACGCCACCAGCCAGGATTCCGACGACTGCGCCGTCAACGACAACTCGCCGTCGCCCGCATTGAACGCGTCCACCGACTGTGTACGGCCGTTCTGGCCTTGCGCGATCGAAAACGGTCCCGCCGCCGCGCTGCTCAAGCGCAACTTGGGCGCCGCCGCCAGCGTCAACGCGGCAAATCCCGCCAAAAACAGAACCTTATTGAATTGTTTTAGAACTGAACGAAACACTCCTGCGACTTCCTTTCCTATGCACAAGCCTTATAGGGACACTACGGACAAGGGGAGAACTGCTGACCAACGCGCGGGGATGCTGGCCCATCCAGAATACCAAGTTGCGTGACCAAGTATGCTGGGTACATATGCCTTTCGCGTCCATTCCGGAGGCGATTGAGGAATTTCGCGCTGGCAGGATGCTGGTCGTCGTCGACGACGAAGATCGCGAAAACGAGGGCGATCTCACCGTCGCCGCCGAACACATCACTCCGGAAATCATCAATTTCATGGCGAAGTACGGACGGGGACTCATCTGTCTGGCGCTGAGCCCCGACCGCTGCGAAGCTCTGGATCTCCATCTCATTTCGCCGGCCAACACCTCCCGCTTCGGAACCGCGTTCTGCGAATCCATCGATGCGCGCGAGGGAGTCTCCACCGGAATTTCCGCCGCCGACCGCGCCTTGACCATCCGCATCGCGATGGACCCGGCCACCAAGCCTACCGATCTGGCGCGCCCCGGCCACATGTTTCCCCTCCGCGCCCGCGAAGGAGGCGTGCTCGTTCGCGCCGGCCAAACCGAAGCCGCTGTCGACCTCGCGCGTCTCGCGGGACTCGGCCCCGGCGGCGTGATCTGCGAAATCATGAATGAGGACGGGTCGATGGCCCGCGTACCCGAGTTGATCGGCTTCTGCGCCCATCACGGCATCAAGCTCATTTCCGTCGCGCAGTTGATCCGCTACCGCCTGCAAACCGAACGCTTCACCGAACGCGTCGCCGAAGGTCCCGTACACACCGACCTCGGAACGTTTCAGGCTGTGCATTATTCGAGCCCCATCACCGGCGAACGCCACGTCGCGCTGATTAACGGCAACGTCGCCGGCAAGGAAAATGTCCTGGTACGCATGCACACCCACTGCACCTTGGGACATATCTTCGGTTCGGTCGATTGCGACTGCGAAAAGACCCTCCGCGCCTCCATGGCCCGCATCGCCCAGGACGGAGGCGTCATCGTCTACCTCCATCAGACCGGCATCGGCCTGCCCCACGGCTACGACGCCATCAAGCAGCTTGACCGCAAAGGCGCCGATTCCAGCGCCCAGCACGAAATCGGCATCGGCGCGCAAATCCTTGCCGACCTCGGCCTTACCACCATCCGCCTGCTCACCAACCGTCCGCGCCGCGCCGTCGGCCTCGAAGGTTTTGGTATCCAGATCACCGGCACCACCCCGGTTTTCGTAACCGACCCCGTTTTTGTGAAAGAGGAAGTGTAATAACCGGGAACGGTGAACGTCTTCCAAGCGTAAACTCTTTCACGAGGTGCACAGAGAAACACAATGGTTCCAGTAACAAAAACCCGCCGCTTCTTCATCGGGCTGACCATCGCCCTCACCGGCGCGGCAATGTCCGCCTCGGCGGCCGTCGATTCCGCTCTCGCCGCGTTGATTCCCGCCGATGCCACCGTTGTGTCTGGCGTCAACGTCAATCAGGCCAAAAGCAGCGCCTTCGGACGGTTTGTCCTTTCGCAGATGGATTCCGACGACGAGGGCATCCGCAAGTTCATTGCCGACACGGGGTTTGACCCGCGCCGCGACCTGACGGAACTCGTCGTCGCCACCGTCGGCACCACCGATAAGCCGGAACCGGTCATCCTCGGCCGCGGCATCTTCACTCCGGGCCGCATCCTGGACCTGGCCCGCCAGCATGGCGCCGCCGTATCGAGCTACCAGGGCATCGAGATCGCAACCCACAAGCTGAACGCCATCGCGTTTGTGGACGCTTCCATCGCCGTCATCGGGCACAGCGCCGCCGTCAAGGCCGCCATCGACCAGCGCGCCAATCCCGTCAAGCGCCTGCCCGAAACCGTCACCCGCAAGATCGCCGAACTCAGCAATGCCAACGACGCGTGGTTTTACACCGCCGCCTCGCCCGCCGACTTTCTGGGAGGCAAAATCGCCGACCCGAACCTCGGTGGCGCGATGAAGGAAGGCTTGTTGCAGGCCGTTACGGGCGCCGCCGGCGGCATCAAGTTCCGCGACACCCACGCCCAGGTCAGCGCCGAAGCGGTCACCCGTTCCGATAAGGACGCCACCGCCCTCGCCGATGTCTTCCGCTTCCTCGCCCAGATCGTACAGACCCAGGGCAACGCCAGCAACAGCCGCAATAACGGCGCACAAGACGTCGCCGAACTCCTGTCCAAGCTCCAGCTATCCACCGACGCCAACGTCATGAAGCTACAGCTGGCCATCCCCGAATCGCTTCTGGAACGCGTTTTCGCCCGCCGTCCGGTCCGCCAGGCCGCGGCGAATCGCATCCACTAAAATCCACAAAACATTACACAAAAAGGACGCGCTCGCCGCGTCCTTTTTTCTTTCTCTCGGTTACCATTGAAATTCATGTCTTTGCAGCTCGTGCGGAGGGAACGCGATGGCGTCGCGATCTTTGAGTTAAAGGGCAGGCTGGTGGTCGGACCATCCACCACCCAGTTCCGCGATGCCGTCGAACAATCCATCGAACGGGGCGAATCCAAGATCATCGTCAACCTTCGCGACATCGAATACATCGACAGTACCGGCCTCGGCGCTCTGGTGCTGTGCTTCACCAAAGCCAAAAAGGCCGGCGGCGGCATGAAACTGGTCGGCCTCCAGAAGCGCGACCTCGAACTTCTGGTCCTCACCAAGCTCACCACGGTCTTCGACGTCTACGCCGAAGAAGACGACGCCTTCAACAGCTTTTTTCCCGATCGCGAAATCAAGCGTTTCGACATCCTGGCCTTCGTCAAATCGCATCGCGACGACGACGATTACTAGGCCACGCAAGGCGAACATCCGCCCGAATGTCGCATAATCGAAGGGTGAAGAGAAGATCCATCGCGTTCACGGCGCTGGCCGCCGCCGCGGCTACGTTGTTCCTGTCGGCTTGCGGAGGCAAAGACATCAACAACAAGGACCAAGTCCGCCAGGCCGTTGTCGAACATTTGTCCAAACGCGGCGACCTGAACATGGACGCCATGGACGTGCAGGTCGCGTCGGTCTCTTTCGAAAAGGATCAGGCCAAGGCCACCGTCAGCGTCACCCCAAAAGGCATGAAGGACGGTATGCAAATGAGCTACGCTCTCGTCCGCAAGGGTGACAAATGGGAAGTCAAAGGCAAGCAGGATTCCGGCATGAGTAACCATGGTGGCGCCCTCCCCGCGCCTCCGCCCGGCGCTCCTGGTGGTGGCGACCCCCACGGCGGCGCAGGCAAATGAAAACCGTCGCGGTTCTTGGGGGAGGACCCGCGGGTTCGGTAGCGGCGGCGCGACTTGCCGAGGGCGGCATCAAAGCCATTCTCATCGACGAAAAGCTGGCCTGGGAAAAGCCTTGTGGCGGCGGCGTCACCTGCAAGGCGTACAAAGAGTACCCGTTCCTGATCGAAAACAACACGCCCAAAAAGATCGTTCGCAATTCCTGCCTTTCGGAACAGAGCGCCGGTTCCGCGAACCTCGAAATGTCGCAGCCCTTGTTGATCTACGCCCGCAAGGACCTGAACGGCATGCTGCTTGAACGCGCTGCCGGCAAAGGCGCGGAAATCGTCAAGTCCCGTGTCACCGCGGCGGCTCGGAACGGCAATGGCGGCTGGAACATCCACACCAAGCAAGGCCTGTTTGAGGCCGATTCCTGCATCGTCGCGCTCGGCGCGCGCAACCCGCTGCGCGACATGGGCACCGAATGGCGCGACGGCGACACCATGACCGCGCTCGGCTATTTTGTCGACTGCAATCGCGACCACGTCGACATCCGCTTCCTGCAAGGCTTTGAAGGCTATATCTGGGTGTTCCCGCGCCTCGGCCATCTGTCGGTCGGCATCTGCGGCAAAGGCGAAACCGCGCAAGCTATGCGCGCGCGCCTCGAACGGTACATGGAAGAAGAGGGCATTCCGTACAAGGACGCGCGTTTTTACGGCCACATGCTGCCCTCGCTCGAACAGTCCAGTTGGCGCAGCCACCGCGTCGCGGGCGATGGATGGCTCGCCGCGGGCGATTCGGCCGGCCTTGTCGACCCCGTTACCGGCGAGGGCATTTACTACGCGGTGCGTTCCGGCGACGTCGCCGCGACGTCCCTGCTCGAACACGGCCCGGCAGCCTCCGAAGCAGCCTACCGCCATCAGTTGAAGCACGAGTTCATCGACGACCTCACCTACGGCGCGCATCTGTCCAAGCGCCTCTTTTGCGAGTCGATCTTCGGCGCCAGCATGACCAGCCGCATGATCCAACTCATGCGCAAAAGCCCCTTGCTCACCCAAGTCGTTGAGGATCTGTTCGCCGGCAGCCAGAACTACCTCACCCTGAAAAAACGGCTGCTCGAAACCGCCAGCGGTTTGTTCCCCGACATGATGCTGCGCACCTTCTTCCCGTCAAAAGTATGAACACGTCCAACTCCGAAACCTTATTCGCCCGCGCGCAGCAATTGACTCCGGGCGGCGTAAATTCGCCCGTCCGCGCCTTCCGCGGCGTCGGCGGCACCCCGCGCTTTATGCAGCGCGGCCAGGGCGCCCGTATGTGGGACGTGGACGGCAACTCCTACCTCGACTACATCGGCTCCTGGGGCCCCCACATCCTCGGCCACCGCCCCGAACCTGTCATCGAAGCCCTGCGCGAAGTCCTGGAACTCGGCACCAGCTTCGGAGCCCCCACCGGGCGCGAAGTGGAACTCGCCGAGGAGATCATTCAAGCCGTACCGTCGATCGAAATGGTGCGCCTGGTGAACTCCGGCACCGAAGCCACCATGTCCGCCCTCCGCGTCGCCCGCGGCTACACCAAGCGCGACCTCACCATCAAGTTCGAAGGCTGCTACCACGGCCACGTGGACTCGCTCCTGGTCAAAGCCGGTTCCGGCATGGCGACGCTCGGCATCGCGGACACCCAGGGCGTGCCCAAGGCGTTCGCCGACACCACCATCGCGCTCCCGTACAACGACGTCCCGGCGCTCGAAGCCGCGTTCGCCAACTACGGCGACAAGATCGCGGCGGTCATCGTCGAACCCGTGGTCGGCAACATGGGCTGCGTCATCCCCACCGCCGAGTTCCTGCTCGCCATGCGCGGGCTCACCGAAAAGCACGGCGCGCTGCTGATCTTCGACGAAGTGATGACCGGCTTCCGCCTCGCGTTAGGCGGCGCCCAGCAGGTGTTCAACATCAAGCCGGACCTCACCACGCTCGGCAAGATCATCGGCGGTGGACTCCCGCTCGCCGCCTACGGTGGCCGCGAGGACATCATG
>JAFDVT010000114.1 GCA_018268875.1 Acidobacteriota bacterium | reverse complement strand
GGGAGGGCTGGAGCGTGCAGGGAGTTCCCTCGCCGCAGTCACTCGGCGGGTGATCGGGGTCGAGGCGGGCGATGTCGAACTGGTTGACCGGATCGACAATGCCGCGGCCGAAGAATTCCTTCCAGATGTAGTTGACCGAGGCGCGGGCAAACTGCGGGTCGGCGGTGACTTCCCGAGCCAGAGCGTCGCGCTGGGGTTCGCCAGGGTTGGGACCGCGTCCGCTGAACGGATAGACCGGGGCGACGTTGCGAACGTTGTTAACGATGACCCGGGCGGGACGATTGCCGGTGGTGGAACCGAGCGGGTAGTTGGCCGCATTCGGCGTTTCGACGAGGCGCCAGTAATACAGGTTCTGCACACCGTTGACGTCGGGGCTGCGGGTCATGTTGGTCTTGGAGAGGAACGCCGACATGCCCCACATCTGAGCGCGGGTCGCGTTGCGTCCCCACAGGCTCAGCGTGTCGAGGTGGTAGCGGCCGTTGTGGCACAGCACGCAATTGGCGTAGTTGATGCCCAGGAATGTCTCGGCGATGTTGGCGGCCTGCTGGTCCCAGATGTCGTTGTTCGGGCCGCCGGTCACCCGGCCTCCCACCAGCCAGTTGATTTCTCCCTGTTCCCAAGAGTTATCGCCTTTGGCGGAGATTAAATCACGGGTCATCGCGTCCCAGCCTTTGTTGGCGGCGAGACTGTCACGAATCCATTGATTGAAGGCTTCGCGCCCGAACGTCTGCCGGTTGGTGCCGGTGGAGTTCATGACCCGTGTATTCTTCAACCGGTCGCCGAGATAGTAGGTCCACTTGTCCACCCACAAGGGGCTGGCGAGCAGTTCCTCGACGAGCTTTTGGCGCTTGTCGGACGATTGGTCGGCGACGAAGCTTTCCACACGTTCCCGGACGGGGATGCGGCCGGTAAGGTCGAGGCTCGCGCGGCGGATGAACTCGTAGTCGTTGATCCGGTCGGCCGGCTTTACATTCTGCGCCTGGAGCTTTGCAAAGATCCACTTGTCGATGAAGCCGTTTGCACCTTCGGCGAGGCTCGCGGTGGGAATCGCACGGGCCGAGGCGGCGCGGGTGCCGGCGGCGTAGTCCGGCGAGGCCAGTTGCTTGCCGACTTCGGCGGCCAGACGTCCCATGGCGAAGCTGTCTTGCCGGGATTGGGAAAGGCCCCTGCCGGAGGCGAAAAAGGCGCAATCGGCGTCTTCCGGATTGGTGGCTCCGGCCGCCGCACGGGCGAGTTTCCGAGCTTGTTCTTGTTGGATTTCCTGTTGTTGCTGCGGCGGCTGGCCGAACGCGGCGATTGCGGCCAGGAAGGCAACGAACGGTGTTGGGCGGAGTCTTAATCGGAACATACAGTTGGGGAGACAGCCTCTTTGCAAACTTTACGCTAAGGCCATTCTGCCATTTCCAAACACAATACGGCCAAAAAGTTTTGCAATCTAGCCAATGTTTAATCCCCTAGATCGCGATCTTGGCCGCCGCATAGTCCAGACACAGCTGGACATTGCGGTTTTCCACCTCGGCTTGTTCCGGCTTGCTGAGCTGACTGATATAGGGCAGGTCGCGGGTTCCAAGCTGCCTGGTGGCGCGGAGGCTTCGCGCCAGGACCTCGCCGCTACGGTTGCGGAACGTGGTCCAGTACTTGGGGGTCAGACAGGGGACTTTCAGGGGGTCGCGAGTGATGACTTCGAGGATGATGTTCGCCTTGGGGCGGGCCTGCCGGACTTTGGCAACCACCTTTGGAATGTCCAACATACCGGCGCCGAACAGGACCTCGCTGAGCAGGAAGCCGTCTTCGTACTCCTTGATACCCATGTCCTTGATATGAGTGGTCTGAACATAGGGCAGGAGCGCGTCGATGGTGTCGTTGGCATCGTCCAGAAGGGAGATATTGTTACCTGTGTCGAGGCAGACGCCGAAGTATTCGCTCGAGAATTCCTTCATGAGCGCGACCATTTCGTCGTTGGTCCAATCCTTGTGGTTCTCGAGTCCGAGGGGGAACTTCTCCTTCTCCACAATGGACGCCGCGCGGACGAGCGAACTGCGGGAGGTGTCGACGAAGGCCTTCCACTTGTCGAACGTGTCGAAGGTCTCGTAGCGGCGGCCGTTCAAGCAGCCGCAACGGATGCACTGGGCTCCGACCTCCTTGGCGGCGGCGATGATCTTGCGGAACTGCGTGTCGTCTGCGCCGGGCAGAGGTCCCATGACCTCGAGGTACATGCCGAGTTGTTCGGCGCGGGTACGGAGGCGCTTGAGGAACTCGGGTTCGAGAGAAGACAGCGCCATCTGGATGCCGCCCGCGCCATTGGCGGCCTGCTGTTCCAGAAACGCCATGGAGTCGCGGGGGCGCGCGACGGTGAGATAGCAGGTCGCGGCTACACCCATCTTGGTTTTGGGTCCAGGGGCGGCCTGTGCTGCTAACGCTCCGGCAACGGCGGTGGTGACGAATTTTCTACGGTTCATCTGGCTCACAGACTGAAGCTCCTCAGGACTTGATCCCATGGTTTGCGATACGGGCGCTCCAGGTACGCGGCGGCTTCCTTGTCGCCGACGATCATGTTCTTTTCCGCGTCCCAGGTGAGTTTGCGTCCGCCGAGACGTAACGAACTGTTCGCCAGGTGGCCGGCGACGGCGGTTTGATGCCCGTCCTCGACGTCGGCGATGGTGCGTT
>JAFDVT010000113.1 GCA_018268875.1 Acidobacteriota bacterium | reverse complement strand
TCGCGCGGCACCTCGCCAAGAACGTCCAGGCGCTGCCGGAGGACGAGCGGGACGACGTGCTGGCCAAGGCGGAGGCGATCCTGCAGCAGCGGGGCGAGCCGCCGCCGGACGAGGACGAGCCTTAGACGTTGCAGGCGTCGAAAACGGTGCCGCAGCGGCCGCATTCCAGGCGGATGCCGTATTTCACATGACCGCGCATCCCGCACTTCGGACAGCAGAACGTGCGGATCGTTACGCGCTGCTCGAGGAGGCCTGCGGTGAGCATGTTGAAAAGCATTCCGTCCCACCACGCTGCCATCTGCTTGCGCGCTTCGCGGCGAACGGTGGCAAGAAACGCGTTCGATTCAACCCATGCCGCTGGCAACGCTGTCGGCTCGCCCTGAGACCACCAGTCCACGGCAGCGAGCGCGGCCGATTGGCGCGCTGCTTCGTGCTGGTCGAACAGGACGGTGACTGCGCCAGTCATCTCGCCGCCTTCCCTGCATCGTAGGCCGCAACGGCCTGCATTAGCTCATCGCGGGCGCGTTCGATTCTCTCCGGCGATAGTTGATTGTCAGCCATCGTTTTCATCCGTCCCGATAATCGTTTCCAGTTGGTTTGCCGAAAACCTCACGCCATCGCACCATAGCCTGCCGTGCGACAGTTCTCCCGTGGCTGCGCGATGGCGAAGATGGCGAATCAGTTTCGCGCAGGCGGTTACTTTCGCCTCGGCCTCGTCGCGCTGGCGGGTTATGGCATCGGCCACTTCGTAGATGCGTTCAGCCCATCCTTGCAGCGTGACCGCGCCGAGATAGCCAGACGACGACTGCCGAATGGTGTCCGCGAGGTTTCGCAGATACCCGCATTGCTGCGCGAGCAGCCCATCGCCTTGCGGGGCTGGGTGGGTCATGGAGTTAGTCATCGCACGCTCGCTTGCGAGGGCAGGACAGCATCCCCTTGCATTGCTCGGGGTGCAGGCAGAACGCCGGGCACTTGCCGCTCACTGGATGATCGAACTGCCAGATGATCGGGGTCGCGGGATACGGCAGCGTGTCGAGCTTCGGATGGTACTTGTCGTCGCCTTCGACCACGACCTTCTTGCCGGTCAATTTTTCGGCAATTCGCACGGCATCGTATGTGCCTTGGCCCTGACAGTAGCCAGCGGTCCCGTCGGTGAACTTGATCCAATAGCCTTGCATCCTCATCCCCCCTCCCGCGCAGTGGCGGGGCTGTCTTTGGCTTTCGCGCTGCCGATCCTGTAGTGCTCGTCGCAGCAGTAGCCTTCGCTCATGTGGGCAATGTGCGACGGCCTGCCGCAGTAGCATTGCGGGAACGGTTCGGACCTGTTGGCGTCGTAGTACGCCTGCGCCTCGGTAGCCCACGGCTCGTCGTCCGACGGAATCATGCCGGGACCATCCAGCGTGTTCTCGATCCATTGCATCGCCGCATCGGCACCCTTGCCATGCTTCCATTCGATCCACGCGGCCTGCATCACCACGCAATGGTCGTGGAACATCCGGTCAAGCTGCCGGATCAGTTTCGTTTCTTTGGATTCTTCGCTCACGTCATCGTCTCCTTGTCCATCTACAACGCCGCCAGCTCCGAGGGTGGGGTGGGGGTCATGGGGTAATCCTCGCTTTGCCCTTGTCGGTCAGCAGATACTTGATCCACGGGTAAGGTTCCTTCCCGTCGTCCTCGATCAACCCGTCGCGCCGCAGCCCTTCCACGAGGTTTCGCAGCCACACGATTTCGCTCATGTCCCACACGCTCACGCGGGGTTTGTCCGCGAGTATTCGCAGCGCGTTCTCCGGCGTGCGGTCGGCCTTTTTCAGGTCGGCGAGCGCGCCGGAGAAGGAGTCGATTTTCATGACAGTCGCCTCCACGTTGCGCCCGCGCGAATACGATTCACGCTCGCCTTGGAAACGCCATACGTCGCAGCCAATTCTATTGTGGGCGCTTCGCTTTCGCGGATTGCTTTGGCTTGGTCGTTCGTCAGCGTTGCCATTCCATTGCCTTCGCAATAGGCCTTATTGAGTCCGGTGTCATAGGCGTGGCGCATATTTGCGGTTCGATCAACCGCCTCAAGATTCACGATTCGGTTGTCGGTCTTGATGCCGTTCTTGTGATTTATTTCGTGGCCCGGAGGAATCTTGCCGTTGACGCATTCCCAGACTAATTGATGAACGCGGCGCACTACGCGCCTACGTCCATCGGCAACAGAAAGGGCTACTGAAATGTATCCAACGCTGTCCCGGTAGCCGACAGGTTTCCCTCGTCGGCCACACACAACGCCTCGCTCAGGATCAATTTTGAAGTCGCCCAGCATGGTTTTATTTCTTTACCCCGATCCACCTGCAATGAAAGCCACTTGGCAACTGCGGTTCTTGTTTAAGCGTAGCGCCAAGCACGATCTGCACGCCTTCCTGCGACCCCATCCACTGGAGAAGCGGGCCGCGGTCTTTCGGTTCAATGCAGTCGAAGCGGTCCATCAGCACCAGTCCGAGGTGGTCCTTGGCGATCGCCATACC
>JAFDVT010000112.1 GCA_018268875.1 Acidobacteriota bacterium | reverse complement strand
CTCATCCAGAAGGAAGTGGAACGCCAGGACGAAGGCATCGAACTGATCGCCAGCGAAAACTTCACGTCTGAAGCTGTGCTCGAAGCCACGGGCAGCGTTTTCACTAACAAATACGCGGAAGGGTATCCCGGGCGCCGTTATTATGGCGGTTGCGCGGAAACCACCGATGTTGTGGAAACCATCGCTCGCGACCGCGCCAAGGAACTGTTCAAGGCCGAGTACGCGAACGTGCAGCCGCACTCCGGGTCGCAGGCGAACGCCGCCGTTTTCGGAGCCGTCCTCAATCCCGGCGACACCGTGCTCGGCATGAACCTCGCGCACGGCGGGCACCTCACCCACGGCAATCCGCTCAATTTTTCGGGCCGCTACTATCACATCGTTCCGTACGGCGTGAACAAAGATACCGAGCAGATCGACTACGAAGACCTGGCCCGCATCGCCGCCGAGAACAAGCCCAAGATGATCATCGCCGGGGGCAGCGCCTACGGCCGCATCATCGACTTTGCGAAGTTCCGCCAGATCGCCGATAGCGTGGGCGCCGTTCTGATGGTCGACATGGCGCATTTTTCGGGACTCGTCGCCGCAGGCATCTACCCGAACCCCTGCGAACACGCCGACATCGTCACGACGACCACCCATAAGACTCTGCGCGGACCTCGCGCCGGCCTGATCCTGGCCCGGGAAAAGTTCGGCAAGGATATCGACCGCAACGTCTTTCCCGGCATTCAGGGCGGTCCGCTGGTGCACGTGATCGCCGCCAAAGCGGTGTGCTTCCTGGAAGCCATGCAACCGGCCTTTGTCGCCTACCAGAAGCGCGTGGTCGCCAACGCCAAGGCGCTAGCCGCCAAGATGCAGGAAGAAGGCTACCGCGTGGTGTCCGGCGGAACCGATTCCCACGTCTTCTTAATTGACGTGTTCGCCAAAGGAGTTCGCGGCAAGGAAGCGGAAAAAGCGCTCGATGCGGCGATGATCACGGCGAATCGCAACACCATCCCGTTCGATCCCAACCCGCCGCTCAATCCCAGCGGGATTCGCCTGGGCAGCCCGGCGGTTACCACGCGAGGCTTTGTCGAAGCGGACATGCGCGAGGTCGGCTCCATCATCGCCCAGGTGATCGCCGGGCGCGAGGACGAGGCGGCGATCGCTTCGGCGCGTTCCCGGGTGAAGGCGCTAACGGCCAAGTATCCGCTGTACGGCTGGAAACTGGCGAAAGCGGGCGCGTAACCCGATGCCGTCCACCGAAGGCGCGAATCGTAAGGGCAGGCTGAAAATTGCCATCGACGCCCGGCACCTCCGCGACTTCGGCATTGGTACGCACATTCGAAATCTGATCGAAAACCTTCCCGCCGCGGCTCCGGACCTGGAATTTCAGGCGCTGGTCCGCGGCGCCGATCAAAAAGACCTCCCCAGCGGCATTCATCCGGTCCTGTACGAGCAAACCGACCAGGACCGTTTCGAAGACATCCGCTTTCCCATGGCGCTGCGGGCCCTCAAGGCCGACCTGTATCATATTCCGCTGAACGCGGTTGCCATGTTCATGCCCAAGCCTTACGTCGTCACCATCCACGACATGTCGAGCCTGCTGTATCCGGACGGGCGCGGCATGGACGCGAACTGGCGCGCGTACCGCTTTCGCCGCGGGTTGCAGCGGGCCGATCGCGTCATCGCCGTTTCCCACGCCACCAAACGCGACGTCCAGCGCGTCATGGGCGTGCCGGAAAGCCGGATTCGCGTCATACACAACGCCCCGGACCCGGTGTTTACCCGGTCCGACGTCGCCGACGACTTGCGCCTCCGGGAACTGCTTGTCGAACGGTATCAGGTCGATTTCCCGTATATTCTGTACGCCGGCACGATCCGCGCGCAGAAGAACGTGCCTCGGTTGGTGGAAGCCTTCGCGGTGCTGCGTGGCGAGCTGGAATCGCATCCGATCTACAAAAAACTGCGTTTGGTCATCATCGGTGATGAAGTATCCAAACACCCCCAATTGCGCCGCACGGTAATCCAAAGCCGCGTGGAAAACCTGGTGCGGTTCCTGGGTTTCGTTCCCATCGACATGCTGCGGGCGTTTTACAAGAACGCGGCCGCCTTTGTGTTTCCTTCACTTTACGAAGGCTTCGGACTTCCGCCGATTGAAGCGATGGCCTGCGGAACTCCGGTTGTCGCGTCCAATGTCAGTTCGCTACCCGAAGTTGTGGGGGACGCCGCGATTGTTGTGAACCCCGAAAATGTGTTCGACATTTCCCGTGGAATTCGCGAAGTTCTTCTCGACGAATTTCTGCGTAGACGTTGCGTTCAATTGGGTTTGCAGCAATTGAAACGGTTCAGCTGGATGCAGACCGCCGAGCAGACCGCGCGGGTCTACCGCGAAGTGACCGGTTTGCCGGACATCGAAATTCCGCATATTCCGCGGTAATTTTCCACCCCTCCCACCCCGAATGAAAGGGGCCATTCCCGCACTTGCGGGGACCCTCGCCCGTCGCTCCGTTTTGTTTCCGAAAAATCGCATAAAACGGTAACTCGGAAAAATCTCAATATTTTTCGTGATTTTTTCTCCATTGCTATCAACAGCTTAGGGAAATACAAATATTTTTGAAAATGGATTTAATGTGGAAACACGGTGAAAATCGCCTTGACAAAATTCCGGGAACCGTCAGGATGGTACTACCAGACCGGAACGTCGATTCCGGCGGATTTCAGGGGTTCCCGGCAGGTGCCGGAGATACCTCGAAGCAAGAGTTCGTAGGAGGCTAGAGAGACAGAAATGGAATGGACCCGAAGCGAAACACTCGGCATTGCCAACCACGCTTGCACGCAGTGCCATGGACTTGGCCTTCGCGGCGGACGTCTGAGCGAACGTCAGCCCTGTAATTGTGTATTACGAGCGATCTTCCGGATCTGCTACGAGAAGTTCCATCAGGTGTCGACCCAGGAACGCCGGATGAGCCGCGTCACCCTGGACGGCACCGGACCGCAATGCCGTCGTGTGGTGTGGGGCCGCAAGGACGAAGAATACATCGCCGATTTCCTGGCGGTGGCCAAGCGGACGCTCCGTGAAGACGAACACCGCATCTTCCGCATGCATTTCCTGCTGGGCGGTACGTGGCGGATTTGCTGCGACAAGCTCGGCATCGACAAAGGGACGTTCTTTCATGCGGTTTACCGCATCGAGGAGCGCATGGGCCGCGTGCTTCGCGAAATGAAGCCGTACGCGCTGTATCCGCTGGACGAGTACTTCTCCGGGGTCCGTATGGATCACAATGCGGCGCCGAAAACGGGCCTGTCCACCACGGCGTCGCTATCGGAGGTCGTTGCGATGCCGGCCGCCGGACGGGCGGCGGCGGTGGCGGGACGCCCCTTGGAGCCGCCGCTCAAAGGGCAACGCCGATTGTCCGTGCTCACGCACCTGCACAAGAGCAATCGGAGGGCGGCCTAGGCGCCGCTCTCTCCAATCGAAACAAAAAAAAGCGGAAAGGAACCGGACACCACCGGAACCTTCCCGCTTTTTCGTTTGGAATCTATTCCTGTTCCCAGCCCTTGGCCAGCATCCGGGAATACTCGCCGGAGGCATAGAGCTCAAAATCGAACTCGGCTGCGGGAATACGCGCGAACTGCGCCTGATGCTGCAGCACAGCGTACATCTGGTCCGCGAAGCGATAATAATTGCGAATAAAATCCGGCGACAGCAACGACTGGTCCGGCGCGTCGTGAAAGACGGCGTTCAGGCCGAGCGCGCGGGCAAAGATGGACTTGAAGTCCGCAACGCCCCACTTTTTGAGCTTCTCGCGGACGGGCTCCGGCGCGTCGTCCACCAGATAGCTGGCGAAGGACTGAAAGCGGAGGTTCATCGTCCGCAACTCGGGGTCGCGTTCCACCTGCTCCATGCACTGCTCGATCCAACGGACAAGATCCTTGCCCACATAAAAGAGCATGCGGATTTCGCAGAAGCGCCCGTTGACAAGCGTCCGGTCCAGATCTTCCTGCGACAGGTCTCCCGACGGAAGCAAACCCTGCAACATCATGCTTGCGCGCGAACTTTCCACGAGCTTTGCCGGGCCTTCAGGGTCCGAGAACGGGTGGAGGATCAGCGGCGGGAGCATAGAAAGTTTTCTTCCCTTATCGGACATGACGGCGCTCAGCATTACCAAACCAGTATTCAGGATCGTGCGGCCAAACGGGAGGTACCTGTATCTCAATTGTGAGTACTGAAACCCCGCAGCCGTTTGTACCAAGTCTAGTACGGATTTGGTGATATATGCGTATTTTTGGGGTATTCACCCTACGGCGCTCTACCTCCAAACACGTAGGGATAAAGAAAAAGCCCACCGCATCCAACGATGCGGCGGGCTCATTTCTCTGTATTTGCGGATTCTTCTTAGACGTGCGCGTTGACCAGGGACTGGAAGTCGGCTTTGCCCATCGCGCCAACCTTCTGGCCGACGATCTTGCCGCCCTTAAACACCAGGAACATCGGGATGCCGCGAACCTGGTAGCGCATCGCGATGTCGCCGTTTTCGTCGACGTTCAGCTTGCCAACCTTGAGCTTGCCCTGATATTCGTCGGCAATCGCGTCCACCGTCGGGCCCACCATGCGGCACGGTCCGCACCATTCCGCCCAAAAGTCCACCAGAACGGGGACGTCCGAGTTCAGCACGTCCTGCTCCCAGGAAGCGTCCGTGAACGTCAGTGTGTTTTGACCTGCCATATGTTTTTCTTAGCTCCGAAAGTTTCGATGCGCCGGTGACCGGAAACGATTCACCTAAGGCCTATGTTAGCAATTGAACGGCCATGGGGCTCGCCGGGCGGACGTTTTGTAAGCTAGGCCTCGTGCAAGGCGCTCCCACATGCGCTAAGCTTTTGCGATGGATTGGAACTCCCTACGCCAAAACCTCGAACCCAAGTTGATCGACGCGGGACTGAAGCTTTTAACCGCGCTCGTCATCTGGATCATCGGACGTCTCATCATCCGATTTCTCGTCAACGTCGTCGCCAACGGCATGGACAAGCGCAAGATCGACTCCACGCTTGTCCGCTACATGCGCAACACGGCGTCGGTGCTATTTACTGTGTTGCTGGGCCTGGCCATCGCTGGCTTTCTCGGCATCGAAACAACATCGTTCGCCGCCTTTATCGCGGCATTCGGACTCGCTGTAGGGGCGGCGTGGTCCGGTATGCTCGCCAACTTCGCCGCCGGAGCTTTTCTGGTGGTATTGCGACCGTTTAAAAGCGGAGATTTCATTTCAGGGGGTGGAATCACCGGTACGGTCGAGGAAATCGGAATGTTCGTTACAACCATCAACACGCCGGACAACGTGCGGACGTTTGTGGGCAACAACAAGCTGTTTTCCGACAACATTCAGAACTACTCCGCCAATCCATCCCGCCGCGTCGACCTCACCGCTCCGCTTGCCCGTGCCGAAGACCCGAACGCGGTCATCGCCAAACTGCAGGCCGGACTCGCCGCAATTCCGAACGTGCTGAAAGACCCGGCGCCTTCGGTCACGATTCTCACCTTCACTTCCTGGGGCTGCATCCTGGCGGTTCGTCCGAACTGCCACACGGACCACTACTGGCAGGTCTACTTCGACACGAACGAACTGATTCGTAAAACGCTGGGCACGGCCGGCTTCCCGCCCGCCGAAGTCCGCCTCACCGCGTAACACCGCAGTTGGAAGTCATGGGGTGCCGGTAACCATCGGCACCCCCAGAAATGTTGGCCGCGAACTACTTCCCGAAAGCCTGATACACCGTCTGGTAAAACTTCGGCTGGATGTCCGTACCATTGGGCATCATTTGCAGCATCAGAACCGTCACCAGACCCGCCTTGCGATCCACCTGGTACGTCGTGCCGTACGCGCCGCCCCACCCGAACGATCCCACCGAGGCCATCCCGGACGCTCCGTAGCGATCCACCGTCTCAAAGCCAAGCCCAAAGCCCAAGCCTTGGGGTCCACGCAACGCGCCGATCTGATTGGTGGTCATCAGTTCCACCGCCCGCGGCGACAGCACGCGAACGCCATCGACGATGCCGCCGTTGCGAACCATTTCCAGGAACCGCGCATAGTCGCGAGCCGTGGAGATCAGGCCCGCGCCGCCGGCAAAGCTCTTGCGAGGTCCGTCGACGTAATGCCCCTGGCCGCGCGATCCTTCAGGCGCCCGTTCCGCTTTGCCCGTGCCGGTGGCCGTCGAATACACCGCCGCCAGACGTTCACGTTCGCCGACCGGGACGTAAAAATATGTATCGTTCATTCCCAAAGGACCGGTGATGCGTTTCTGGATGTATTGATCCAGAGGCATGCCCGACGCCTTTTCGACGATGCAACCGAGGATGTCCGTGTTGTAGCCGTACACATAGGCCTCGCCGGGCTGCCGGAGGAACGGAATCGTACCCAGCGTGTCCATCGTGTCGCAGACAGGCTCGGTCTTGTCCGCCGTGTACCAGCCGTTGCCTGCCTTGGCGCCCAACTCCTTCGCCTCGTATAAAGCGGCGATGTGCGTCTCGCGGCCGTAGGAAATGCCCGCGCTGTGCGTCAGCAAATCGAATACGGTGATGGGGCGCTTGGCGTCCACAAATTTGATCCCGTTGTTTTCGAGCGACGCGACGGTGGTCTTGCGAAACGTGGGAATAAAGTTGCCCACCGGCTCGTTGATGCCGACTTTGCCTTCCTCCACCAAGGTCATGATCGCCGCGCTGGTGATCGCCTTGGTCTGGGATGCGATGCGGAACAGCGTATCCGGCGTCATCTTGCGGTTCCCTTCCCTGTCCCGCCAACCGAAGGACTTCTCATACACGGGCTTGCCGTTCTGCAACACCAGGACATTGGCGCCGGCGATCTTTCCCTTGTCGACGAAGTCTTCCAGAAGATGGTCGATGTACGCGGTGCGCGGGGTCGCGGCCGCCGCCGGTTGGGCGTGAACTTGCAAGCAGGGAAGGCATACCGTTACGGCAAGTGGCAGAAGCCGGAAAGACAGGGTCTGGAGGTTCATTTTCGAACCCCATTGTCTGTCAAAGGCGGGTTTTGTACAACCGTCTTTGCCCGGTAAAACTTGCCACCTTCGTCCATATAAGGTTTGCCAACTGTCATGAAAATGTCAGCTCTACGTCCATGATTCTTCACGGTTCGCCGTTAGGCACTCAAAATGCATGAGATAGCCGCATGGAGACCCGTGAGATACGGAGCCAAGGCCAGGCTTGGCGCAATCGTCTGGATGCGCTCAAGGACCTGCCATCGCTTTGGCGTCTGTTGTGGGATGCCGCCCCACTGCCTGTTTTTTCGACGATCGCGCTACGCGTCGCCAGCGGTTTGGTTCCGCTCGGCATGCTGTTTGCCGCCAAACAGATCGTCGACCTGATTTCGAACGTCGCCAGCGGCCGGCCAGTCGACCAGCAGGCCTTGTGGTACTGGGTG
>JAFDVT010000111.1 GCA_018268875.1 Acidobacteriota bacterium | reverse complement strand
GCACCGGCAGTTCCCGAATCGCCTCGCGCAGTACCGGCTGTTCCAGGTCCTGGCCGCCGCGCCGGAACGTCACCAGCGTCAATTCCACGCCACCTGACGACGCCCCGCCGCCGAACTCCTCGCGAGCGTACTCCAGCACGCCCTTCGCGCTGCCCGAAATCGTGTAGGCCTCAAGCAGCACCAGCACCCGGAAAGGACCGGATGCCAGCGCTTGCTTGAAACCGGAGGAAGAACCACTCATCGCAATTTGACGCCGGGCTTGGGATGCGTTTTCCCGTGCAGCTTTTCCTGAATCGGACCCGGCTCCTCGATAATCTCGATGCCGTTGATCGCCGCCCCGACATACTGCGCATTGTCCTTGCCGTTCAGAACGATGTTCAGCTCGCCATCGGTCACCGGGACAATAAAGCTTTGGTCGTAGGCGACCCGCACATCCCCCGCCAACGTTACCGGGTCGAAGTTCTTCAGGAACTTGTTGCGCTCCACCACCACATCCATCCGCATACCCTGGTTATCGCTACGGTATTCGGCCCACTTCAACGTCACTCTGTACTGCCCGTTCGGCACCGTGAACCGGTAATTGAAGCTCTCACCCGTGTACCGGTAACGCGAGCTCTGATACAGCGGCCACATGTCCGGCGTCGTATTCCGGATCTGCGCCTGCCCGTCGCTATACGTCTGCGTGCCGCTGCTGTAGCCGTAGTCGGCCGCCCACACCTGCCCCTTGGCGTCGGTAAACGGCGTCGTCGATCCGCAATTGATGCGAATCGGCAGAATGGACTTCAACAACGTCAGGTCGATCGTCGTGCTCTTGGTCGGATCGAGCGTACTTGTCGCCTTCACCGTCAGCGGCAGATTCGACGCCAGAGACGAGGGGGCCGTATACAACCCAGTCGTCGCATTGATCGTTCCTTCGCTGCCATTTTCGAGGCTCCAGGTCAGCTCCGTGTACGGAATCCCGCTGATCGACGCCGTAAACTGCTGCGTCAGTCCTCGCGGAACCGCCGAGTTCGGAATGGGCGCGATCACCAGATTGCCGAAGACGAAGTTGAACGTCGTTTCCGCAAACACTTCCGTATCCGCCGTGCTCGTGGCGCGAATCACAACCGGCGTTGTCTCCGAAGGAGGCGTGGACGGCGCCGTGTACAACCCCGTCGCGCTGATCGTTCCAGGACCGCTCACAATCGACCACGTCACCGTATTCGGCATGAACCAGGAGGCCGCGTAAAACTGCCGCGTCTGCATCAGCGACACATCGCCGCTCGCCTTGCCGCTTTCAATTTCGAGTCGCGGCGCCGAAGTGTCCGGCGAAATCTCCACCGCCGCCCACGAACAGTAAATGTTCTGAATCGTATTGGGACCGCGATAGCGCAGCGCCAGGTACGCCGACCCGTCAGTGACGTTCATCGGCACATCCAGATAACCACCCGTGTAGCGCGAGTAATTCGTCACCCGGCCCACCGAAAAATCGTGACGGTAAATCTGGCCTTGCGAATCCACATGGCACACGAACTCGTCCGGCTGAATCGGCCCGCCCTGCGTGTTCACCGACATGTAAACGCGCGCCTTGTAATGCCCATTCGGCAGGTACCATTTCAACCGCCCGTCGTTGTAGTAATACCGGGTTTCGGCATACACCGAACTTGCCGGACCGCCACCCCACACGCCGCCAAAACCTTCCACCGCCGCCCAGTCGTCGCGCCACCATTTCTTGCCGTTGATGTCGATAAAGTCGCTACCGGTGTGACCCAGGTCCAGCCGTAGCGTACCGTCGCCCTGCGGCCAGGCCACCGCGTCGATCAACGCCGTGGACGTGGGGTCCGCATTGCTTGTCGCCGTAATGCGGAACGGCGTCGGCGTATTGATGGCGGCGGGCGCCGTGTATTCGCCGGTCGCCGGATTCAGCGTACCCACCGCGGGAACCATGCTCCACGTCACGCTGGTATCGGCGGCGCCCGTAACCGAGGCCGACAGGTTCACCGTATGCCCGGCCCAGATCGTCATCGTCGGCTCCGGCACACCCACCGTAACGCCCTGCAGATTGACGCGTACCGCCGCCGTGTTGCCCGATCCATCGGTTGCGATCACTTCGGCATACTGCGACGGCGTCACATATTCGTTCGAAATCGCCACCGCCCCCGACGCATCGGCGATCTTCAGCGGCGTCGTGTCCACCACTTCAAAATCCCGCGACCGCAGGCTGCCGAAAAAGATCTCGTTCAGCGCCTCGCGCAGCGCGTAATTCATCGTGACGTTGGCATTGGTCTGAATCGCGTAGTTGCTGCCGCCGTCGGTCAGAATCATGCCGTAACGCTTCAACGCCGTCAGAATAATCTGCGCCACCGGCGAATAACTCGAAATGTTGTAATCGCTCTTGAGCCGCGCATACATGCCGTACTCGTAACAGCCGTTGGCTTCCACCAGCGCCGCCAGGCAGAACGGAACCGCGTTCGCCGTCGCCGGCCAGATGTGGGACGGCTTGATATAGCTGTTCGACATCGAAAAGCGCAACGCATGCTGAATCTCGCCGCTCTGGATATCGGCCAGCGACATCGACACCGGCTGTTGCGCCATGCCCGCGGCATCGGTTGCGCCAGTGGTCGGCAGCGTAAAGTCGCTGAAGTACTTCACGCCGCTCTGCGCCGTGCACAACGGGCAGTTCTGCAGCGTATTCGTACCCGCCGGATAGCGGTTGTAAATGTCGGTGAACTCGCAGGTATCGCGGTTCACGTACACTTCGTGATTGTCCGTATTGTTGAAATGCGGCATGAACACGCCGGTTTCCGCCTTCAACGCCGGCCATTCGAGCACATGGAACGTACCGTTGTTCTGCGGCGTGTAATAAAAATTGCCGGTGAACGACGGGCTCGCGTTGGTCGTGACGTTGGTCCAGAACGACGGCTCGAACCCGATGCGGAAATCGCCGTTGTTGATGCCCATGATCGCCGCCGAACGCGGATGCACCGGCAGCCCGTCCACCCGCGTCGCGTACACATGGTCCGGCGGCAGAATCTGGCAGGGACCGGCCTTATGCTTCACCTGCACCTTCGCCGGCGCCGTGTACACACCCGCCGCGCTGATGCTTCCCGCGCTGCCCGCCCGCAGCGACCAGGTAACCGGCTTGTTCGCCTGAAACTGCAGCGTATTGCCCTGTCCCACGGCGGGCGCGGCCGGCGTCACCACCGGCGCCTGCCCATACGCCGCCGTAACAACAAGTAGCAGCAGTACTAACAAGAGCCTCATTGGATCACCCTTTCGACCGCCAGCTGCACTCCAAAGAGATTGCCGGCCGTCGTATTCGTATCCGTCGCGCCATCGCGGTCGACAAGAAGATAAAGCAGGTCGTTGGGTTGGCATCCGGTAAGCGTAAGAGGTCCAATCGTTGTGGTGATGCGCTTTGCTGTCGTATCGGCGGGAAACGGAACCGTCACGGTTACCGCCTGCGCCGTGGGAAACACCGGGGCCGACAAACTGCCCCCATCGGGGATGCATACCGCCGCCGCCTCCCATTTCACAGTACCGCCCGTTACCCCGTTATTCACCATCCATACGAGGCTCGCCGATACCGTACCCGCGTTCCATTGCGCCGGCAGCGTCGTCTGCAACAGCGCCGATTGCTTGCTCCCGGCGGCAAATTGCAGGAACCCGCTTCGGTACGTTCCCGTTCCGGTTCCCGTCACCGTCGGCGCGTTCGTATCCGGCAAACTCCAGTTCGTTCCCAGCACCCAGGCGCTGCCGTTGCGATGTGCCGCCGGATGGAACACCGAGTCGGCCACCTTGGTCGGCCGCGCGATCCACGACCCCGTGGCAATGCCGCCAACCGGCGTGCCGAACATCAACAGTTGATCGGCCGGCGGGTTGCCCGGCAACTCCAGCCGGTACGGACTGCTCACCGAATCCGGCGCCTTGATCGAAACATAATCGACACCCAGCGTCTGGTCTTCAAACAATTCGATCTCGCCCGGCGCCGGACCGTTCGAACCCGACCAGATATCGCCCGGACACTGCAGATTGCCGTCCAGAATCGAACATTCCCCGATGCCCAGCCGGCTCCACGTATTGGCGCTCTGGCAGCCGTACAAAATACCGCCCGGCGTCGTGGCGTTCGATTTGAAGAACATTTCACCGGCCTGGCAAGTCGCCGGCAGGTCGATGCCGGTCTGAATGGGGCGGGTATGCTGCATGGTTGAGAAGTCGGGATTTTTCCCTTGGCGGCCGAGGTCCACTCGATTAACGGTCTGCCCGGCGCACAATGAAGCAAACACAGACGCCAAAGCCACCACGGCTGCAAAGAATCCTATGGACATGAATGAACTTCCTCCGGCCGGCACAATCGCAGCGGTTGCCGCCGCGCATGGCCGAAGAAAGACCCGGAAATCCCTGAAACATGTTCATTTTAAGAGCCTGCGCAAACCTGTCAACGAATAAAACCTGCCAGGGTTACCGGACGCCGTACAGATAGCTTTCAAAGTCCAGCCCCGTGACATTGCAATCGTCCAGAAGCCGCGGCAGCAGTAGCGGGTCCGACCCCGGACGCGCCAGCGCCAGTTCGCAGGTCGTCGCGCTTTCCACGCCGCATTCCCGCAGCCACGGCAGGAACTCCGCCGCGTAATCGCCGCTCGGGTAACAGAAATGCGTCGGCTTGCGCCCCGTCATTTCCGTAATTGCCGCCGCGTTATCCCGAATCTCGCGCAAAAACAGCTCGTGATTCCGCGGCGTCCGGTGCCGGTGCGTATGCAGCTCGATGTCGATTCCCGCCGTCGCCGCCGTTGCCGCCACTTCCTCCGGGTTCATGATCTGCAGAATCCGGCTGTCGACAATCGGCTGGTACTCCACCCCAACCGCCTCGGCCAGCTTTGCCACCAGGTCGTTACGGCCCACTGTGTCGATCCCGTGCTGTTCGCTGAACCGCAACATCGCCTGCTTCACCACCTGACGCCCGTCGTACGTCGTCACCGCCACCTCGGACTCGATCCCGAGTTCCGGCAGCGGACCCACCGTTTCCCGTCCGGACTTCCACAGTACGTACTCGATCGCCAGATTCACAATCGGCAACCGGTACTGGCAGTAATGAGTCGTCAAATACAGCGTTGCCGGAAAGCCGAACTCCCGCAAAACCGGCACGGCGTGGACATGAAAATCGTAAAACCCGTCGTCGAAGGTGATGGCGACGCTACGTTCCGGCAAGCTCCCGTCGCGCAACCGCTGGAGCGCTTCGCCGAGCGGCAGCACGTTCGCCGAAGCACGCCGCAACAGCGCCATGCGTTCCCGGAACAGGGCCGGCGGAATGAACAATCCGCCCAGCCATTCATGCTCGTCGCGGAGCGAAAGACCGTGATAACAAAGGATTAAGAGACGATTGCGGCGCCTGTCGCTTCGGCCGGCCATCTGAAACAAACCGGCGCCTCGGAGGGCGGACAGTCCCACGGTCTTCGCTGCTTTTTTCCACATCGGCGTGATATCAGAGAAAGAGTGCCCTGGTTCCACAGTATCAGCAAAACCGGGCCTTTCTGTTCATTGTCTTATCGTCTAAGTTCATGTTAGGTTTGGGGTACAGGGCATGAATTCACGACAAGGGAATGTTGTTTTGCCGCGGCGGCCCCGTCCCTTTACCCCGTCACAGCCGAGCCCTTCCAACCCTCTCCGGGACGAAACCCCGTCCGGTAACAACGCCAACCGCCCCGCCGCCGCCAACGTCGCCGAGGCCGCCTGGGAAATCGTCAATACCAATTGGATGCGCCGGGCCGGCTTTTTGCTGACGCTCGCCTTCCTGTTCCTGCGCATCACCGCGCTGCACGAACTCGCCGCCACCAAGCTGGGCTTCAATACCTACATTCTGTTCCTGGTCGGCCCGCCGGCGATCGTCTGCCTCCTGCTCAGCGGCGGCGTACAGCGCATGTTTGACAGCCGCACCACCAAGTACTGGCTGGCGTTCCTCGTACTGTTGATCATCGCCGTCCCCTTCAGTTCCTGGCGCGGCGGCTCCGCCTCCCTGGTATCGACCTACATCCGTACGGAATTTCTGGTTCTACCGCTCGTCGTCGGACTCAGTTGGACTTTCCAGGAACTCTGGAAAATCGTCGTGACGCTCGCCGTAGCAGGCGGCATTAGCAGTATCCTCGGCACCATCTACGCGTCGGAACTGGCCTTCGGCGGCGGCCGTACCGAAGTCAGCTTCGGCACCATGTCGGACCCCAACGACTTTGCCGCCCACCTGATCTTCATCCTGCCGTTCATGGCCTTGTTTGTCCTGTCCAAGCGCAACTTCGGCCTCCGTATCGGCATGGCGGTCCTGATGGTCCTGGCCCTCTACCGTATCCTCGCTTCCGGCTCCCGCGGCGCCCTTATCGCCATCATCGTTACCACCATATTCGCCTTCTTCCGCAGCAAGATGAGTCAAAAAATCATATTGCTGGTGGGTGGCGGCGTTCTGGTAACCCTGATGTTGACCATGCTCCCCGGCCAGGTGAGCGACCGTCTGATGTCCCTCTTTGCCGACTCCGAGGAAGAGCGCACCCTCAGCAGCAACGCCGCCACCTCCCGCGAATCGCGTACCTACCTGCTGATGCGCAGCCTCACGCTGACGATGGAACATCCGATCTTCGGCGTCGGACCCGGCGAGTTCGCCAACTACGAAAGCAACGACATGATGCGCCGCAACGGCGTCAAAGGCGCCTGGCACGACACCCACAATTCCTATACGCAGATTTCGAGCGAAGTGGGCATCGTGGCGGCCATCGTCTATCTTTCGGCCATCTTCTCGACGTACTTTTTGTTGCGGCGTATTTATAAGCTCGCCACCCAGTTCCCGCCAGGAATGATTCGGGACCGCGCCATGCTCGCCAGCAGTTGCCTCATGGTTTCGCTGGTCGGCTTCGGCTCCGCCGCCTTCTTCCTTTCGCTCGCCTACCGGTTCTATTTCCCCGCGTTGACGGCCATTGCCGTCGTGCTTTACCGGTCGCTCGAACACGAAAGCCGGAAACTCATGCAAAAGGCGCGCGACGCGGCGGCGGCAGCATCCACGCAAACCCCGCAACTGCCCGCCATAGCCTCTATGCCGCCTCTCCGGCCGCGGCTCCGCTAAACCACCTGGATCTTTTTCGGCCCGCTCATCAAGCCCAATCCGCAAACTACAGTAGCCATGGAAACTGCGCCCACTTCACTCGCCATCATCGCCGGAGCCCGCCCCAACTTTATGAAGGTCGCTCCGCTGATGCACGCCCTGTCCGCGGACCCGGCCATCAAGCCCATCCTCATCCACACCGGGCAGCATTACGACCACAACATGTCGGGCCAGTTCTTCCAGGACCTCGGCATCGCCGAACCGGACTACCACCTCGAAGTCGGCTCCGGCAGCCACGCCGCCCAAACCGCCGAGATCATGAAGCGGCTGGAACCCGTCCTGCTCGAAAGCAAGCCCGCTGGACTCATCATCGTAGGCGACGTGAACTCCACCGTCGCCGGCGCCCTGGTCGCCAAAAAGCTCGGCATCGACGTCATCCATATCGAAGCCGGCCTCCGCAGCTTCGACCGCACGATGCCCGAAGAAATCAACCGCATCGTTACGGATTCGATTTCGGACCTTTTGCTCGTCACCGAAGAAAGCGGCCGTGCGAACCTTCTTCGCGAGGGCGTCGCCGAATCGCGTATCCACCTGGTCGGCAACCTCATGATCGACACGCTGCGCCGCCATCGCGACCAAGCCCTGAAATCCGGCGTCCAGGCCCGCCTTGGGATCGAACCCGGCGCCGCCTACGGCCTCGTGACGCTCCACCGTCCGGCCAACGTCGACGACCCCGAACAGCTCGGCAAAATCCTGTCCGCGCTCTCTGAAATCGCCCAGGAACTCCCGCTGTACTGGCCGATGCACCCGCGCACCCGTTCCACCGTCGCGCGCCTCCCGCTCTCCGAACGCATCCACATCCTGGAACCGCTCGGCTACATCGAATTTCTCGCCATGCAGGCCGGCAGCCGCGTCGTGCTCACCGATTCCGGCGGCATCCAGGAAGAAACCACCGTTCTCGGCGTCCCCTGCCTCACCCTGCGCGACAACACCGAGCGCCCGGTCACCATCGACGCCGGCACCAACCGCCTGGCCGGCACCTCCCGCGAGTCCATCCTCAAGGCCTGGGCCGAACATCGCGCCAACCCCAAAAAGGGCCAGGAACCGCCGCTTTGGGACGGCAAGGCCGGCGAACGCTGCCATGCCGTGCTCCGCCGCCACTTCGTCGAAGGCGCTGCTCAGGGATGAGCGACCATCTGGTCATCCTGTTCGCCTTCCACTTTCCTCCGGAAAACGCGGTCGGCGGCGCCCGGCCGTACCGCTTCTTCAAGTACCTGAACAAGCACAACTACGCCTGCCACGTCATCACCGCCGCGGAGCAGGACGGCCGCCTCGGCGACCGCGTCCATTACGTTCCTGACGAAGGGCAGTCCGGCAAAGGCACCGGTTGGCAGGTGGAACGCGCCGTCCGCAAGTTCATCATGCCCGGCGTAACCGGCGTTGCCTGGAGCCACGCCGCCGCCGCCAAAGGCAGCGAAATTATCCGCCAACATCCAGGCGCGCGCGTATCTCTGGTGTCGACGTACCCGCCGCTCGGCGTCCTGCTCGCCAGCATGCGTCTATCGCGTATGGAACGCGTGCCCTGGGTCGCCGACTTCCGCGATCCCTTTCCCGACAAGCCCAGCGACAAGTGCGAAAAGCCGTTTCACATGTGGATGCACAGCCGCATGGAACGCATCGTGTTTCGCAGCGCCACCCGCATCATCGCCAACACCGATTCGGCTGGCCTCACCTGGCAAACCCGGTACCCCAAGCGCCGCGACCACATCCACGTCATCTGGAACGGGTTCGACCCCGACAACCGCGCCGTCGCCGCGCCCCTTCCCGTGGACCGTCCGTACCGCCTCTACAGCCACGTCGGCGAACTCTACGCCGGCCGTACCGTCGCCCCGCTGCTCGAATCCATCGGCCGCCTCATCGGCAATGGCCGCATCGCCCCCGGCGAGGTTCGCATCCAGCTCACCGGCGCCATGAAAGGCCCTGTCCTTCCGCCCCCGGACTTCACCAATCGCGCCATCGAGGCCGGCTGGCTCGAACTGCAGACCACGCCTGTACCCAAAAAGGAAGCCGAACGCATCGCCGCCACGTCCAACGGCTTGTGGCTCATCCAGCCGCAATCGGCCGTACAGGTGCCCGGCAAGCTCTACGATTACATTCAGCTTGGCCGCCCCGTTCTGGCCTTTGTACCGCCGTCGTCGCCCGTGGAACGCCTGCTCAGCACCAGCGGCATCGAGTACCGCTGTATGTACCCGGAAATGTCCCCGGAAACAATGGACACGCTGATGTACGAATACCTGCGCCTGCCGTGCGAGGCTCGCCAGCCGTCCGCCGACTTTGAGGATCGCTTCAACGGCGAACGCCAGACGTTCACGCTGGAACGCCTGTTAGACGGTATGCACTAACCGCCGATTTCCCGGTGCAGCGCGACAAGCTTTGCGCCAATCGCCGGCCAGTCGTAATGATCGGCCACCAGCTTCCGGCCCCCTTGCGACAGGCGCGCGCGTAACTCCGCATCCCGGTACAGCAGCGACAGCGCGTCGACCATCTCCGCCGGCGTATCCGCGATCAGAATGTCGCGCCCATGCTCCGCGTCGATTCCTTCGGCGCCCAGTCGCGTCGACACCACCGGCACGCCCGCCGCCATCGCTTCCAGAATCTTCAGCCTCGTGCCGCTTCCCACCCGCAGCGGTACCGCCACCGCGAACGCCTGGCCATAATACGGCCGCACATCGTCCACCGTACCCGTCACCCGCAGCCGTCCCCCGGCCAGCGCGCGCACCGACGCGTGCGGACTCCGCCCCACCACCACAAATTCCATATCGCTATGCCGCGCCGACAACGGTCCCCAGCCTTCCGCCGCGAACCACTGCACCGCATCGATGTTGGCGTGATAGTCCATCGAACCCACAAACAGCAGCGACTTCCGCGGCTCAGCGTCCCCGCCAGCCACCGAAAAATGCGCGACGTCGATGCCGTTGGGAATCACCTCCACCCGCGCCCCCGGAACCGTTCGCAACAGTTCCTCCCGCTCCCGTTCGCTCGCCACCGTATGCGCCGGGCACGTCCGCAACAGTTCGATCTCGGTTCGCCGCAGCAATTGCGCCGTACGCTTCGCCACCAGCTTTTTGGCGAGGTTCGATTCCCGCTCCGCATACCGCGACATCAGTTCCGATTCGATGTTGTGCCAGTCGCAAACCACCCGCGTC
>JAFDVT010000110.1 GCA_018268875.1 Acidobacteriota bacterium | reverse complement strand
GTTGATCGTCAGCGGCGATTTCTGTACAAAATCGGTTTCGGCAATGCGAACGCGAAGCGTCGAGGCCCGCAGATCGCCGCTCCAGCCCTCGGGATCGAAGCTCGTTCCGGTGACGTTCACGCGGAACGACGCCTCACCGGCCACGGGCCTTTCCACCGTCTCCGCCAACTGCCCGAGCTGCAATCCTTCGACGTTGCCTTGCAATTGAAAGGGCTGCGCGGAAGGTTTCGAACGGTCGAGCAGCATCGCGAACGGAACCCGCCCGTCCAGCGTTATGAGTCCGCCGAGGAACCTCGCGGTGGCCGAGTCGGTTTGCACCACGCGGTCGCGAAGGCCAAGCCGGATGTTGATATCGGACACCGGTTGCGGCAGCGCGTCGTGCGTCACCTCGCCTTTCGACAGTTCAATCGAGCCGGTGGGATTCCATTCCTTTCCGCCCCCTGCCAGAACCGCATCCGCCAAAAGCCGTCCGTGAATCGCGCCGCCTTCCAAAACCGCAAACGATCGCGACACCCAATCCAGATCGATGTCGCCGTTCACCTTCACAAGCCCCGTGCGATCCGCATCGGAAATTGGAATGTGCCCGCTCACGGTGACTTTCGAGGCCGTGTCCGAGGCAATAATCGTCAACGGCGTGAGGTCTACGTACTTGCCGTCAAAGTTCGCGGTCGCGGGCTGTTCCACGCGCAGTTCGCCGGGCGTGAGTTTTGCATCCCGCGGCTTCGGACGCACCACAGCGCTGCGCAATTCCGCGACACCCTTGGCTGTCGCCTCGGCGTTATCGAGGTTCAACGTGCCGTGCGCCGCCGCTGTCACGTTGCCCGTGTAATCCGGCGTGAACAGCTCGATCGGCGTACCGTTCAGCGCCAACGTCACCTGTGCGGGCATCGGCGCCTTCAGCGACGTATCGATGCCAGCCTCCACCTTCCAATCCGGAACCTGCAGGTTGGCCTTTAGCTGCATCCCGGCCACATCGGCGCGGAGCGACGCGTTCTTCGCGCGGTATTCGCGCACGGCCACATCCGTCATCGCCACTTCCAGGATCGAACTCGGCTGTTCCGCCGTGCCTTGCGTCCGCGCCGTTCCGTTCAGCGTCATTCGCACGGGCGTACCATCGGCAAGTTCCAGCGTGTCGATCTTGTAGTTGCGAATGTTGGCATCGGCGGAAATTCGTTTGGTCGCAGTGTTGTAAGAACCTGCCGCGTTGATCGAACCGCCGTTCTTTGACAACTGCAAGCGCTCAATCGCCACGCGATCGGCCGCATAGCGGATCGAAGCTCGCAGCACACCCAGCCGCTGCTTGAGCACCGATAGGTTGTTGGATTCGAGCGATGCCGCAACCACCGGTTTGGCGGTCGTCCCGGACACTTCGAATTGCGAACCGAGAACGCCGTCGGGCAACGATGGAGAAGGCGCCGTGCCGGTCGCGATCAACAGTTTTCGCAACGACGTGTGACGCAAATCGCCGCGAAAATCGAGCGCATCGCCCATCATCTTGCCGGACATCGTAAGACGATCCTGCGGCGAAATCTCGAACCGCAGAGCGCGGAGGTCCACCAGGCTGCTCGACGCCGTCGCATCAACATCGAGCGCGCCCGCGACAGTAGACGCCAGCCGCAGGCGCGACGACGACGCATGGACCGTGGCCTGCGGATTGCGCGTCGAACCGGCCACCTGAATCGTCGCCTCCAGCGGACCTTGCGCGATGTCGCCGGCAAGCGTCGCAGGCGCCATACGAACCTGCTTCAACATCGCTACCGTATCCGTAATCTCAGGAACCACAAGCTGGAGGTCGCCGCTCAACTGTTCGCGCGGCAGCAAGTGAACCATCCCGCTCACCGTCGCGCCAGCGGCATGCAGCGCCTTGATATTCACCGCGCCGATTCCGTTGCGAGCCTGGACGTCCACATCACCCGCCAGCGGAACTCGCCCATTCCCCACGGGACCCGCATCCAAATGCAGCGACGCATCGGCATGGACAAGGTTCTGATTGAATTCGGCTGGAAAGCGCGCGGAAGCCGACCCGCGCAGCGTCGTCGACACCGGCACTTCGACCTTCGCGAGTTTGGCGGCAAGATCGGAAGTCACGCCACCGAACCGTGCGTTCACGCGGCTCTCGCCGGCGCCAGCCTTCAACGCCAGACTCGCCGTACCATCGATCGACGCGCTGCCCAATCGGGCCTGAATGTTTTCCACCTCGGCTCGCGTCAGCGCGCCATCCACCGCGAACTTCGCGCCGCCGTCGACAGGGCCATACGTGTCATACCAGAAGTTCGACGCGTTGATCGTCCCGGCCACCGAAGGCGTCCGCATGGGACCGGTGATGTCCAACTTCGCGGCGTGGCCACCACGAATTCGACCTCCGTAGCCGGCGAGCGCCGCGAGCAGATCCACGTTGCCCGAAGAATCGACATGCAAGTTCAAAGTGTCGAGATTTTGAACATTGCCGGAGGCCGCAAGCGTAACGCCGCCAGCCTGCACTCGCGCCGTTTCAATCTTGATTTCTTTGGGAAGCGAATCGAACTTGCCCTGCAATTGCGTAATGGCTAGCTGATTGCCGCGATACGCGACAGCCCCTGGGCGCGAGGCGTTCAGGTCGACGCGGTAGCTGCCTTCCGCGATCTCTTTCACCGTGGCGTCGAACCGCGGCAAGTCCAGATGAAGCGCCTGCCGCGTATCTTGAAACTTCGCGGAACCCTCGGTAACGGCGATCTTGCCGATCGAAACCGGCTTGCCCGAAGGTCCCGTAGATGGCTTTAAGACGGGGAGGTTATTGGAGCCGTCCGCTTGAATACGGATATCCAAAGTGGGCCGTGCGATCTCAATCGAAGAGATCGACGGTATTTGAAAACCAACATTCCAAAGCAACCAAACCGAAACCGAATCCGCTTTTGCAAACGGTTCGTTTTCTTTGCCAATCGCGAACAAAGTAACGTCGTCCACCGACGCCATCAACGAAAGCGCGCGAAGCTGTAGGGATTTGGCGCGAAACCCGATTCCTTCTTCCGCAAGCCGCGCGGTGAGCTGGTCCAGAGCCCACCGCCGGGCCGGTTCGGTGGAGAGAACTGCTAACAAACCAACGATCAACAAAAACAGACCGCCAAGCGCGATTGCGGCAATACGGAATGGCTTGCGCCTTAGGAGGTCGAATACGCGCATCGTGCGGCTGTGGGCCGGAGGCTTCTAGCGAAGGGTCCGCAGCAGCGATTCGACGCGGGCCGCTTCCGGCGTGTCGGGAGCCAGCGACACGAAGCGCTGGAACTGCTGCACCGTCTTATCCGGCTTCTTCAAATTGTACTGCGCCAATCCAAGATAGTAGTGGCCGAACGGTTCATCCGGGTTCGCATTTACGTGCGATTCCAGAAAATTCACCGCTGTCTTGTAATCCTTGCGGGCCAGCGCGAGCGAGCCACGGTACAACGTGATTTCGGAATTCGAGGGATCCAGCGAGGCAGCCTTGTCGAGCTCCGCGCCCGCGGCCGCGAAATCCTGCTTTGCGATAGAGACGCGAGCGGCCACCACATGCGCATCCGCGCAATCGGGCCCCAGATCAAGCGCTGTCTTTGCTTCCTCGCCAGCCTCGCTCAACTTGGTCTGACGCAGGTAGGCGAGCGCCATCAACTGGTGCGCCTTGGTGTCTTTGGGGTTCTCCGCGATCTGCGACTTCAGGTTCGAAATCGCCTGATCCGCCTTGCCGTTGTTGATCAACGTAAGGTTGTCGTCCGCCATGGCGGAGAAGCCGCAGATCGCGAAAATGATCAGTGGTTTCATATTCATTTCACCTGTTCCACACTGTTTCTTGCACTTCGCGGTCCAATTCGTTAGCGTCCTGTTTTAAGCCACTTGCAGGGCGAACTTTTCCGGTTCCTGGTAGTTCTTTCACACTCGAGCGGCAGAGGCGTAACCGTTTTACTGCACCAGTCGTGCGCCCGCTTCCTCGAGCGCGTTCCGCGCCTGAACCTCTGATTCCAGGTTGTCACATTGCACGCCCACCGCGAACTCGCCTCCCGCATTCGTTTCAGACGATGGATCCAGCCACGGCTCAAGCCTCGCGTACACCAAGCCAGCCAATGCGCCGAGCACCGTGCCCAGGATCATTCCAAGCAACAAAAACAAAGCCATCGGAAGCAACTGCGGACTTCCGTTGGTGACCAGCAAGCCTGTGAGAGCGCCAATTACGGAACCCGCGGCAAACCCCGTCACGATTCCTTCCGGCAGCCGGACATACAAAGCATGCTCCCAGTCAAAGCGCGCCAGCGCGTGACGAAACGTCTTTTCAACGGCAATTTGCGGCTCCCGGAATCCGGAGCGCTCCAACAAATTCAACGCGCGTGTCGCGCTTTCACTGCTCTGAAAAACACCCCAGATCGAAATTGGTTGCGTCATGAAAAAAGTTCCTCCTCGACGCAAGTTATTGCACGCGGCGTACCAAGTGCGTTTGTGGAGGGCGCCAGACAAATTTACCCGCCACTAAACATTTTTTCCGCCAGCGCCAGCATCGCGGCGACCGCGCTTTCCATATATAGAGTGGCGTATCGTGCAAAACCGGGGGTCCGCCGCGGAGTGGCGAGCGGCGTGCTCTGTAGAACCGCATGGTACGATTCAACGCTTCTATCCGAACGCTTGTCCCCGCCGCGATATTAGCTGTCAGCAACGTCGCGCCGGCCTTTGCACAAGCAAATAACAACAACGCCGACCAGGCTCCCGTGGTCTTCCGCGTGGACGTCGTTTCGCGCACCACAAAAGCTATTAATTACCACCACCGCCAAGGGTCCACCGTCGTCGGCATTGCCGGCACGTCGCTCGCTCCCAAAGCAAAAGGTGAAATCAAGGTGGACAGCAAAACCGGCGCCACCAAAATTGACGCATACATCGACAAGCTGCGTCCGGCGTCGGAGATTGGAGAAGGCTTTTTGACGTATGTCCTGTGGGCGATTACGCCCGAGGGCCGTCCGCAAAACCTTGGCGAATTCATGCTGGACGGCGACGACGCTCGCCTCCAGGCCGCTACGGAATTACAAAGTTTCGGCATGATTGTCACCGCCGAACCTTACTACGCGGTCACGATGCCGAGCGATTACGTCGTTGCCGAAGCCGTGGTCAAATCCAATGGCGATCGCACGACGACGGGCACCATCATGCCCATCGATACCAAGTACGAACTGGTGAAACGCGGCGGATACCTGCAATATCTTCCGCCCGCCGACCGGGTCCGCCTCAGTGAAGCCAAGAACATCCCGCTGGACTTGATGGAGGCCCGCCAGGCAATGGCCGTCGCCAAGAGCGCCGGGGCCAATCGCTATGCCGCGGACACGATGCAGAAGGCGGAAGTCGACCTGAAGAACGCCGAAGCGTTTATGAAGTTCTCCTCCGATAAGAAGCGCGTGCAGACGCTCGCCCGCCATGTCACGCAGCTCGCCGAGGACGCCCGCCTGATCTCCGTCCGCAAGGCGGAAGAAGACGCGCTTCAAGCGGAGCGCACCGCCGCGGAACGCCGTGAAGCGCAGCTTGCCGACGACGCTCGCCGTCAGGCCGAACAGCGCCGCCTGGCCGAGCAGGAAGCGGCCCGCGAAGCTCGCGCCAAGGTAGAGGCGCAGCAGCGTGCGCTTGAAACGGAACGCGCCGCGCGTCTCCAGCAGCAGCAGGCGTCCGCCGCCCTCGCGGAAAAAGAACGTCAGCTTGCGATGGAAGCGGAGCGCAACCGGATTGCGACGGCCAATCTCGAAGCAGAGCGGCAGAAGCACCAGCACCTCGAAGCCCACGCCGCGCGGGGCCCGGCCGAGAACGAAGCGAACCAGCGCGCCTGTGACGACGACATGGGCCGCCAGCGCGCCGAAGCGGAGGCTCGTCAACGCGAACTTGAAGCGGCCGCTGCCAAGGCTCGTGAAGACGCACAGCGCGCCGATGCCGAACGCACACGCATGCGCCAGGAACTCGTTCGCCAGTTCAACATGATCCTCGCCACTCGCGAAACGGCCCGCGGCCTGATCGTCAACATGTCGGATGTGTTGTTCGACACCGGCAAGTACACGCTGCGGTCGGGCGCTCGCGAAAAGCTCGCGAAGATCGCCGGTATCGTCCTTGCGCACCCCGGCCTCAAGCTTGAGGTGGAAGGCCACACTGACAACACCGGCGGGATGGCGCTGAACCAGCGTCTGTCGGAACAGCGTGCCGATGAAGTTCGCAAGTACCTCGTCAGCCAGGGCATCGAGTCTGGTTCGATCACCTCGCAGGGCTTCGGTTATTCGCGTCCGGTGGCAGACAACAACACCGCAGCCGGCCGCCAGCAGAACCGCCGTGTGGAACTGATCGTCAGCGGGTCGATCATCAGCAATGGTGACTCGCCCAGCGGCGCTCAGTAACAAGCGAAGTCAACAAGCAAAAAAGGGCTGCCCCACTGTCAGGGCGGCCCTTTTCTTGTTACTGGTGCGGAATCTGGACGGCCACCGTAGTCCCGCGCCCGCCATCCGAACGATCGGCGATGGCAATGTTCCCGCCGGCGGCTTCGATCATGTTTTTCGCAATCGAAAGCCCCATTCCGGTTCCCGGAAACTCACCCGGCTGCAGCTTTTGAAACGGCTCAAAGACGCGCTCCCGGTACGCCGCCTCGATGCCCACGCCGCGATCGGCGAACTCGATGCGAACCGCAGTGTCCGGGTCATCGTCGATGGTCACCGTCAGCTTCGGTTGCTCGCCAGCGGGACAGAACTTCAGACCGTTGTGCAAAATCTTCTCGAACGCCTTCGCGAGCCCCGACGGAATCTTCACCGCCGGAATGTTGCCGCTTTCGGGCATTTGAATCGCGCCCTCGCGCGCCTTGCGGAATTCGTCCACGCGCAAGCAGGCCGTCTGCAGCACCAGCGACAACGGCATCATGCTGCCCGTGGGAGGCTCCGTTGCCTCGCCATAATCCACGGCGCTCGTGATCAGTTGTTCCTGCCGTTGGACCGCCGACAGCACCTCATCGAGGCGCGCGCCGATCACCGGATCCAGCGCCTCGCCGCCGTGCCTCTGGATGCGCTGCGCGGCCACCGAAATCGCCCGTAGATGCTGCCGCAAATCATGCGCGAACGCCTGCACAAACCGGTGGCAGGCGACACCTTCGACGCTGCTAGGCATCTACCGCCTCTTCCTCGCCCGCCGCGCTTTCTTCCAGACGGTATTGGCGAAGCTTGACGTGCAGCGTCTTGGTAGAAATCCCCAGAATCGAGGCCGCTCGAGTTTTGTTGTTGCCGGTATGTTCCAGCGTCGCCTCAATCAAGAGCCGCTCCGCTTCGTCGATCGTCATCCCCACGTCGACGCCGACGCGGCCGGGCTGTTCCGCCGCCTCGCTACGTTCGGGCTTGGGGTCCGCCGCGGCGGCCGGCCGGCGGTAACCGTGCCCAATATGCTTGGGCTCGAGCGGGACGTCGCCCGCAATAATCACCGCTCGCTCCACGACGTTGCGAAGTTCGCGAACGTTGCCTTCCCACGGCAGTTCGGCAAGCGCATCCAAAAACGCCGGACTCGCGCTCGGTACCTTCGTTTCGTGCTTGCGATTCATCATCACCAGCATCGCGTCGACAATCAGCGGGATATCTTCTTTGCGCTCGCGCAGCGGAGGCAAATGGATCTGGAACACGTTTAGCCGGTAGTACAGGTCCTCGCGCAGTTTGCCATCCTTGATCGCCTTGAGCGGATCGCGATTGGTGGCGGCCAGGATGCGTACATCCGCCTGAATCTCCACTTTTCCGCCAATTCTGCGGAACCGCAGATCTTCCAAGACGCGCAGGAGTTTGGCCTGCATGGCCGCGGGCATCTCGCCCAATTCATCCAGGAACAGCGTGCCGCCCTGCGCATTTTCCATCGCCCCGGCGCGACGTTCCACG
>JAFDVT010000010.1 GCA_018268875.1 Acidobacteriota bacterium | reverse complement strand
GGCCTTCGTCACGACGTGTACCGTTTCCTGGTGCACGGCCATCAGTTGCAGCCGCGCCTCGGCATGGCGTACGCCATCCGTTCCACCGGCACCGTGTTCCGCATCTCGTACAACCGCACGTACCAGACGCCGCCTAACGAAAACCTGTTGCTATCGGCGTCGCCAGAAGCCGCGCAGCTTGCGCCGCCGCCCGTGCGTGAGGCCCTCGGTGGCGCGACCACGGTGCTGATCAAGCCCGAAACGCAGAACTTTTATGAAGCCGGCCTGCAACAAGCCATCGGCAAAGTCGCCAGCATCAACGCGTCGTATTACTACAAGAACTCGCGTGACCAGCAGGACAACGACAACTTTCTGAACACCGGCATCATCTTTCCGATCACGCTGTCGCAGATCCGCGTCAACGGCGCGGAGCTTCGTCTCAACGTTCCGAACATTCGCGGCTTCAACGGTACGCTCAGCCTTACGCATTACCGCGCGATCTCCACGCCGCCCTTCACAGGAGGCCTGTTTTTAGGCGCGAGCGCGATCGACGCTCTTACCGCCGGCCCATTCGTGATCGATCATGACCAGAAGCTTGGCCTGCAAGGAAACGTGCAATATCGTTGGAAAAATGGCTTCTGGACTTCCGGAGCCGTCCGCCACGACACGGGTCTTGTGGCCAATCGGTCGGACCCCGCGCAGGTCGCCGCCGATCCCGACTACGCGGACCTGCTTCCCTACGTGAACTTGCGCTCGAATCCGCCGCGTGTCCGTCCGCGAACCATTCTCGACTACGCGGTAGGCTACGAGCGCGTCCAGGAAGGCCGCCGCCGTTGGGACGTGCAGTTCCAGGTGACGAACCTCACCAATCGCACGGCGCTGTTCAACTTTCAGTCGATTTTTGTGGGCACACGCGTCGTTCAGCCGAGGTCTGCCGGCATCAAGCTGCGCTGGTTCTTCTAGTTCGAACGGCGGCCGTTGCGCTCCCACGCCGCGACGTCGATCACGCCCAAGGTCTGCTTGCCGCCGTGCGTGTAGTTGAAGATCACGTAGCGTCCACTGCGGTCCCACGACGGGTGATTGTGAATCGCCTTCGGTTCGCGCAGGCCTGTGGCCAGCAGCTTTGCCTCGCCGGTTGCGACGTCGATGATCCACAGCTTGCCGTCGAAATCATCGGCGATCAGCCGCTTGCCGTCCATCGTCGACGCCGCGTGCCAGTACCAGCCTTTGGTCACCATGCGCCATTCGCCGGAGGTCTTCACCAGCAGGATTCCCATGCGGTCGTGGATCATCGTCATCTCGCCGGTCGCCGGCATCCAGGCCTCGTGCGTGATCCACTCCTTCAGCGGCGTCAGCCACTTCGATTGCTCGGTATTCGCGTAAAACGGCCTGTTTCCGGTGCCATCCGTGTTCACCAGCCATGTCCGCTGCGGCGCGTACCCGCTGGTTTCCCACGTGTAAAAGATCACCGGTTCCACGGGACTGTGCTGCACATGCCCGATGCGGAACCCCTGCTGAATCACGCGGCGGTACGCGCCCGTTGCGACATCCACCACGCCGATCTCCCAGGTCTTGTCGTTTACCTGAAAGCCCACGGCCATGGTCTTGCCGTCTTTGCTCAACGTCGGTTGCGAGGTCCTTCCAGGCAGGTCCGCGATCTTGCGTTGCGCGAAGGTTTCGACGTCCACGGCGTACACCGCCGTGTCGCGCGCAAAGTACACGCGTCGCGCGTCGGTGGGATCGGGACTCGCCGAGGCCGCCGCAACGCCCGGTTCATCGGTCAACTGTGCGACCTCGCCCGTTGCGATCGACGCGCGGTACAGTTGCGGCGAACCCGTCCGGTCATTCGAAAAGATCACGTACCGGTTGTCCGCCGTAAAGTTGGGGAAGTGAAAATACAGGTTGGAACTGGCGCCTGCTGTGGCCGCGATCTCGACGATCACCGCGCCTGTCACGGGGTCGGTATGGGACGTGCGCATTTCGACGCCCCATACTTTTCCACCCGCTTGTAACGAACCACTCAGCCCCACAAGGGCCATCACGAACACCGGCAATTTCACGAACACAATTATATGTGCGTGCGTTATTTGGCGATCACCGGCAAGGCCCTCAGCACGCCGTTCCCGCTCACATGCAGCGCGACGCCCGACGCGCTCACGCTACCGGCGTTTTCGAACTCCGCAATGCCGCGCGACGTCCTGTTGCTGCCTTTTGACGGCAGCGTACGTCCCAACGCCGCGAGGTTGCGGAACGTGAACAGCGTGTACCCGCCGTCGGTGTTGTCATAAGGAACCAGCAACCGCCGCGCCGCACGCGACACCACCGGCGCTACCGCTTCCGACACATCGGGACCGGACTGCAACCGGTACACCGCCGCCGCCGAAATCTGGCCCTGCGTTTCGATCTTCGCCAGCGCCTGCTGCCGCGTTGAAGCGATGCCCGCCGTTGCGATGTAGCGCGACCCATGCGGTGGAATCTGCCCGCTCAGTTCCTGCACAGCGCCTTCTTCCGCTACCGTCGCCGCCGCCGCCGAACCATCGTCCGCCGAATAGAAGCTGACGCGGTACGACGATGGCAGTGCGCTCGCGTTGGTCAACACCAGGCCCGTGGTCCAGCCCGCGCCATCGAGCAACGACGTGATCGCCGTGCTGTTCGCCGAAGGAGGCGGCAGCATCTCGATCGACGTGAACGTACCGTTGGACTGGAACCGCAACCCAAGCCCCGTAATCGACGTGGTGGAGTTCGAAAAGTCGACCAAGCCGCGCTTGCCCGCCGTCGCCGGGAACCGGTCCGTCAACGCGAAGGCCGTCTGGCCGCGCGCCGCAAGAGCGATGCTGCCGGTGCCGATGCTCGCGCCAGTCTCGTCGTAAATCGTTGCCTGCACGGTCGCCGATGCCGATGCGCTGGGATTCACCAACGCCGCCGCAGTCGTGAAGCCGGACGTATTGTCGAACGGCAGCAACAACCGCTTGCTCGCCGGCGAGGTCACCGGCACCGCTCCTTCGGCATCCGCGCGACCGCTCACCTGTTGCCGGAACACCGCCGTTCCGCCGATCGAATCGTTGGACAACAACTCCGCCCAGCCTTGCGAGAGCGCCGTCGCCGTACCTGCGGTTTCGATCACACGGAGGCCGTTCACCGGGATCGTGCCGGAGAGTTCGGACACCGTGCCATCGCTGCCTAGCGGCAACGTCAGCGCCGCGCCGCTCCCGTTCCAGAACCGCGCCGTGAACGACGCCGTGGCCGTACCCGTGTTCGCCAGAATGATCGTGGACTTCCAGCCGCTGCCGTCCGCGATCTGCGAAATCGTCTGCGGCGACGAGTCCTCGATGCCCGTCGACGAACCGCCGTCGAGCGCCGTCGTCAGGCTCAGATCCTTGCCGTAATCGCGGTTATGATCGCGCCACACCGTGTGATAGTGAATCTGGTTGCGGAACACCACACCGCTCTGGCACGCGAACTCGATCCACACGCTGGGCCCATCGATGCGCGCGTAATTCGTGTTCGCATTCAAAAAGCTGCTCGCGCTTCCCGACGTGCCGCTGCCGGTGAACGCGATGTAGGTGCCGTTCAGTTCGCTCTCGTAAATCGCCATCAGGTTCGCGGCCACGGTATCGTCCATGTCGCGAACCCACGGCCGCATCGCCTCGAGCACAAGCTGCTTTTGCGCGGTGCTCAGGCTGCTCACCGCAAGCCCCACCTTGGTGGACGGAAACGTTCCGTTTCCGCCGTTGCTTTCACCCGGACTCATGCTCACGTCGCTGAACGTTTGCGACAGTTTCGCCGCCGCCAGTTGTGTCGCATCGAGCGACGCCAGCATCGCGGCCAACGCGTCGTGCTCCTGCGCGAGCGGCGAATACGTGACGCCGTTCGCCGTCCACGATGTGGGCTCGAGGGCCTCAAACATCGGCGTCGTGCCCACCACATGACCCTGGTTGTACGCGATGTTCGCGCCATAATGATGCCCGCCGTATTGCAGCATCCAAGGCCCACTCGTGCTCGGCGTATTTAGAAACGCCAGGAAATAAATCCCGTCGCCATAGCCGCTGCCGCCGCCGTTGGCGTTCAACACACCGTCCGCCTGGCGAACCTGATTGAATTCGTCGTAGCCTTCGTTCGCCGCCGTACCGGAGGCCGCGCGAATCAGGTCCAGTGCCGCCGCCAACTGCGTCGCATTCAGTGTGCTCAATTGAATTCCATTGCGGCACGACGACCCGCACGGCAGGTTGGACCATCGCCTTGCCAACGTCGTCGTATACGTCTGTTCAAGCGTCGCCTGTTGGGCGGTCGTCAACAGGGCTTTAAAAGCTAACGCCTTCGCAACCACGTCCGCCACAGCCGCCGGCCGCTCGGAGTCCGTAACCGCGGCAGCCGTTGTGTGATCGTCTGTTTGCGCCGCGGCCAATAGCCGTGGCGCCAGTTCGTAACCTGCAAACAGCAAAGATCCAATTGCCGACACCGCCAGCAGTGCCTGGGCACGGCGGGACGGTGGTTTAGATGAGTTGTTCATTCTGCCGCCTTTTCAAAAAACTTTGATACAAATGCACCGGAAGCGCGATTCCGGCCAAAATGAAAATCCCAGCCGGCGCGAGGTCGCCAGCCGCCGCCATGGCGCGTTCAATGCTGTTGGGCTCTCCGGTGACCCGGTTCAGGATCCAGCCGCAAGCCGCGATCGCCGCAAATGTCGCGCCGCCAATGCGAACCCAGCGGTGAACGCCTTCGCTCGAAGCAAGCAGAATCAGCCACGGCAGCGTCAGCGCAACCACCAATAGCTGCATCAACTCGATGCCCAGGTTGAATCCCAGAATGCTCAGTGCCATTTGTCCGGGAGGCAGATGGAGGCCGGACAACACGGTGGCGAACGCCATCCCGTGTACCATCCCGAACCCGGCCGTTACAGCCGCCTCGCGGCCCGGAAACAACGGCCGGATAGCATGAACAGCCGTCACCAGAATCGATATGGCGATCAGGATTTCAACCGGTTGTTGCGGTAGCCGAAGCCAGTCCAGCGCTCCCGCCAACAGCGTTAGCGAATGGCCCAGCGTAAAGGCCGTGATGATGCGCGCCATCTTGCCGAACGTGTACGGCAAGGGCAACAGGAGGACCAGCAGAAACAGCATGTGGTCCGTACCTTCGCGGATGTGCCGCATCCCAAGCCGCACCATTGCCGCGAATCCGTCCCACGAACTGCCCGTACCCAGGCGAACGACGAACGGTTCTACCCGGCCGGTGCCCGTGTCGGTCACGATTCTGCCCAACAGGACATCGCCTTCGACGTTGCCGCCTTGCCAGTCCCGCCCGACGGAAACGATAACCCGATGCGTCACAACCTGATGGAGGATGGCGTCGTAACGCAACACAAACTCGCGAACGTTCGCTCCACCGGGCGGCGGCGTCAACACGGCGTCCGCCAATAGTTCGTCAAAGGGCCCGCTCTGTGGCTGCTCCGCGTGCGTCAGCCGAACCTCGCCGATCTCCACCGCCCAGGGCCGGCCGTCCAATGTCTCCGCGCGCAGATGCGACCGCAGGTAGCGGCGCAAATCGCCGGCCCAGGCGGACATCCGCTCGGCGGGCCGATCCGTTACGGTATGTCCGAACGCCAGTTCCAGCTCATTCAGTGGAAGATGCAGACGCACGCTGACACGGTCCGCCTGCGCCTCCAGAATCAGAAGCGACGTGGGTTGTTGATGACCCCACGCGGCTGCCGCGGCCCACAGACTCAGACAGACAACGTGGCGGTAAATTCGCAAGACGAACAGTTGAGTACAACTGGCATCCGGAAGTTGCCGTTAACAATGTAATTTTCGATGCGCGTCAGTCCAACAGGACGGCTGGTTCGGTCGATTGGGGGCGGGTTTCGCCGCTCCGGCTCAACGCAAACTTCGTTGCCAGTGGACCCACCAGTTCGAAAATCGCTACGGCCGCGAGAACGATCGTGGCAATCTTGGCTCCGAGTTCGGGGAACCGCTGATTGGTCACCAACACCAGGCCGATCGCCAACCCCGCCTGCGCGAGCGTCGTCAGGCCAAGGAATTTTTGCACCACCTCGCTCGCCCCGGCGTACTTCGCTCCGGCTCGCGTGCCGATCAACTTGCCGGCGGCCCGTCCCGCGACGTACACCAGGCCAAGCAGGCCCAACGTCGGCAATGCGGCGATGTTCATATCGGCGCCCGCGATGACGAAGAAGATCGCGTACAGCGGCGGATCGGTGCGCGACAGCGCGTTGAACAATTTGCGGCTATGTTCGGTCAGGTTCACCATCGTCGCTCCGACCGCCAGGCTGGCGATCAGGGGCGAAAGTTCCAGCCAGTCCGAGAACCCTACGCAGAGCAGCACGGCCCCCGCCATCAGAATCAACGTCTCGCCCTGCTCTTCGATGTGCGACGACCAGTAGCTCAACAACACGCCAATCAGGAATCCGAGAGCGACGGACCCGGTCATCTGCCACACCAGCGGATACAGCGATTCGTACAGCGCCTGGCCCAGCGCCGCATCGGGCGAACTGGACCGGATCGACAAATCAACCACCGCGGCGACCAGGCTGAACCCGATCAGGCAACAGATATTGTTGATCGCGATCAGTCCTTTCAAAGTGTCCGTGAGTTCGCCGGTGGCGTTGTTCTCGCGCAACACCATCAATGTCGTGGCGGCGGCGGTCTCCATCGAGATCGCGCCCAGCAAAAGCGAGATGTCCCAACGCTGGCCAACCGCCAGCATACCGGCCGTCACAATACTGCCGGCAAGCAAGGATTCGAACACGGTGATCAACACCGCGCGCCGCGCCATGTGGCGAAACGCCGTGAATTCGAACACCGACCCGATGGAAAACAGAATCAGTCCCAGCGCGACTTCGCTGAATACTTCGAGGCTGGCCAGATTCTCGTGCGTGATCCAACCCAGAAAAGACGGTCCGACGGCGACGCCGGCCAGGATGTATCCGGTTACTTCCGGCACCTTCACGATTTTCACCAGGTGGCCGGCCAGCAAGGCGAAGAACAAGATGATTCCTAAGGAAGCGAGTTCGTTCATTTGGCGTTCCCTGCCTCCATCGGTTTCGCGTACTGGATGCCGTCACGCTCATACACCACCATCACCGGTCCTCCGGCCGACGGTGGCTTGGTTTTCAAATACCGTTTCAGGAGCAGCAGCGACGGCCTCACCAGCCGGTCCCCCGTTCGCAACCCCAACTGCGCCGCCGGACTGCCCGGCTGTACCGCGATCGCCTGGCCGGATTCGGGTCCCGCCAGTGGCTCCAGCCCTTCGTCTTGAACCGGCTTGGCCGCCTGCAGGGAGTCGAGCAGTTCGGGAATCGTGGTAATCCCCTTGGGCGCCTTCTCGCCCGCGCGGAGTCCAGCCAGATAACCCTTGCCGCTCAACGACACTTCCCGTATCAGCAAAGACGGCGTGGGCCCCTCTTGGACCTCCGCCACGACTCCGTACTTCGCGCGGAGGCGTTTGGCCGGGTCGCCAAAGCCGTCCAGCAACGCCCGGAAGCTTGGCGCCGAAACCACATGTAGCGTTCCGCCGCACTGGGCGACAACGCCAATCAGCACTCCGTCGAGGTCGAACGCCGCAGCGCCCCGCATGGTTGGCGTAAGCGCTGTGTTGACAATCAGTTCGCGGTACTTCACACCGTCGCAGGAGGAGTCGCGACGGCCGCCGTCAAGACCCGCGGTCCATTCGAGTTGCCGTTGCCCGGCTTCGATCCACACAAGCAGTAGCCAGCGCCCGCCATCGGACTCCACCAACGCTTCCGGCGGCGGTGTCGGCGTCGCGTTCGTCTGAATCGCCTCCAGCGGCAAGTCGCGTCCGCTCGACAGCACTTGCCCAAGCCGCCCCCAATACACTCCATTCGCGCCTGTCTCCGGTACGAACCGCAAGTGCTCGCCGAACGACCACGCTTTCTCCGCGAAAAAGGTCCCCATATTGCGAAGCTCTTCGCGCCGCACGAGCCGCTGTAAATTCGCCGTCTCCGACGATGATGGTGGTTTTGGCGCGGCCTTTTTCGGACGCAACCACGCTCCGATGCCCAGAATGGCTACCGCCACCCCGCAGAGCGCCACGACATATTTACGCTGGAATGTGTCTGGCATCTTATGAATCTAGCCTATTTTTCACGCTCGATGTCGTTAAACGACGTATCTTACGGTCATAGTTAGAACGGTGCGACAAATGTCAATCACTTGACCCCTGAAACACGCGCCGCCTAGCATAACCCTATATGAATATGAAGTTGCGTGCGGCCAATCCTCTCGTCGTTGGACTGGCCATCATTACCAGCGGGACGGCCTTGCAAGCGCAAGTCACGGCGACCGTCAAGCAATTTTCCAGCGGCCGGCTTGTGTCGCGGGAGGTTCGCGTCTCTTCCTCCTGCGCGACGGCCGCGGAACTACCGCCTGTAGTGAACATCGGCGCGGGACTCACCATCCGTCCGCCCAAGCTACCGCCCTGCAACTTCAATTTCCCCAGTGGCGCCAGCCGTTCGGTCACACTGCGTTATGACAATTTCCAGGTTGCGTCGCCGGAAGTCACGCCGGGCGGAACCATAACAGCCCTCACCTCCACGGCGACCATCAACTTCGCCGCGCCGCTCACGGTCGGCGTCGCCACCGCCGCCAGTTGGAACATCAATCCGCCGGAGGGCGAAAGCGTCGGTACCCACCAGGGCAACTACGCGATCGCCGTCGAGGGTTTTGAGACCGACCAGGGCAACGGTTGTACCGGACAATCCACTTCGCAGGCTCCGGCCGGAACCATCGGCCTCGACGGAACCTGCTCCTTCAACCGGACCGGCGCCACCTGGAGCGAGTCCGCCAGAACCGCCACCTTTACTGTCGTCAGCACAGTCGGTTTCCGCTACGGCAACTCCAACGGCGACTACGTCGTCACCGTGCGCTCGAATTACGCGGTTTCGCTGGTGGACATTTTCGGGATTGAGATCCTGCAGACCAATCAGTCATTGGGCAACCCGGTGCCCCTGGTTGCCGGCAAGCCCACCGTCGTGCGCGTGTATCCCACCGGCTCGGCGGGACCCGTCGGAGCCGCTCGCGTCCGTCTGAACGTGTATCGCGCCGACGAACTGATCCACACGCAAACGTCCGGCAACATTCCCGTCGCCGGCGGAGGTCCGGTCATCCGGGAGGACTATTGGCGTTCCGCCAACTTTGTTCTGCCGACCCAGGTGACCTCGGGCGGGGAGGTACGCATCGAAGCGGCGATTCAGTCTGCCGGCGCTCCGGCCAACGGGTTCGCCAACGCCCTCACGGCAACCACCACCGCGAACTTCCGCAACGCACCGAACTGGCCCCAACCGTTCCCGATTCTGCACGCCCGCATCTGCGAACTGAACGGCCAGGGCGCGCTCGATTGCGGAGCG
>JAFDVT010000109.1 GCA_018268875.1 Acidobacteriota bacterium | reverse complement strand
GGTGTGGGGCACAAAAGCCAGAATTTGCTGATTAAGGAAATAGGGAGAACCAGACGATGAGTATAGGTATGGCGGCAACACAGGTAGCGGAACAGTTCGAAGTCCGGGAACTTTCTCTGAATGTTCCGGCTGGCCGCGTCACCTTCACCAAAGCTTTTGTCGACGTTTATCCTCCCGGTTGTCTGGCGGTTGTCCACTTTAGCCTCGATGGCGTGCCGCAGACCTTTGGCGCCGCGATCGACCTGTCGAAGAACGTGTTCCTCGACGAGATCGATGGCGTGGACATCGCTCCATTTGCCGATGAAGTTCGCGTCGCGATCTTCCAAGCGCTCAGAACCTAGCCATCCCCCGGGGCATTTCCCGCTAAAATTTGGACGTATGAAGCTAGCGCTGTTCTTCGCGGCGAGCCTTTGTGTGCTCGCACAGACCCCGGCTGTTCAGAAAATGGATGACGGGTACGCGAAGAAGATCCGGGAAGCGACCACCGAACCCGGATTCGTGACCGACCTTGTCGACCACCTGCCGGCTTCCGACACGGTCCCGACGCCCGAAAAGTTCCTGGGCTACATTGCCGGGGCTCCCAACCGGCTCACGCCTGTCAAAGAGATCAACGGTTACGTCGCGGAGTTGGCGCGAACCTCGCCTCGCGTGAAGTTTTCGCAGATCGGCAAGAGCGAGGAAGGCCGCGACACGGCCATGATCGTGATTACCGACGAGGCCAATCATGCCAAGCTTGCCCGGCTGAAGGAAATTACGGCCAAGCTATCCGATCCCCGCAAGATCAACGAGGCCGAAGCGGAAAAGCTGATTGCTGAAGGGCTGCCGATTTACTGGATCAACGGGTCGATTCATTCGACGGAAACCGGGTCGCCGGAAATGCTGATGGAACTCGCGTACCGGCTGGCCGTGGAAGAATCGCCGTTCATTCAGAACATCCGCAAGAACACGGTGGTGATCATCACGCCGGTGCTCGAGGTGGACGGGCATGACCGGATGGTAGACGTCTACAAGTACCGCAAGGAGTTCCCGAAGCGGCCCGCGGTGCCCTTGGTTTACTGGGGCAAGTACGTCGCGCACGACAACAATCGCGACTCGATGGTGCTTTCGCTCGAACTGTCGAAGATCGTGATGCGGACGTATTTTGACTTCCATCCCCAAGTCCTGCTGGACCTGCATGAATCCGTGCCTTTTCTGTACATTTCGACTGGACTGGGTCCGTACAACGCGTGGCTCGACCCGGTGTCGATCAGCGAATGGCAGCGGCTGGCGTACTACGAAGTGGAAGAGCTCACCAAGCGCGGGTTGGCCGGCGTTTGGACCCAGGGTTTTTACGACGGCTGGGCGGTGAACTACATGTTCATGTCGGCGCAGACGCACAATTCGATCGGCCGCTTTTACGAGACGTTCGGGAACGGCGGCGCCGACACGCGAGTCCGCACGGTGCCCGCGGCCTCCACGACACGAACCTGGTTCCGCCCCAATCCACCGCTGCCGCAGGTGCAGTGGTCGCACCGCAACAACGTCAATTACCAGCAGAGCGGCGTGTTGCTTGCGTTGACCTACGCGGCGAACCATAAGCAGGAGTTTCTCGAGAATTTTTATCTGAAGAGCAAGCGGTCGGTGGCGAAGGCGACGAAAGAAGGTCCCGGAGCTTGGGTGTTGCCGGCCGATGACCCGCGACCCGTGGAAGTGGCCGAAATGCTGAACCTGTTTCGCTTGCAGGGCGTTGAGATTCACCGCCTCGATCGCGAGGCCGAGGTGAAGCAGAAGGGCGCCACGCTGACGTTTGCGGCGGGTTCGTATGTCATCCGCATGGACCAGCCGTACAGCCGTCTGGCGGACATGCTGCTCGATACGCAGTATTACAACGTCAACGACACGAATCCCTACGACGACACGGGCTGGACCTTTGGCGCGCTGCGCAACGTGAAGACAGTTCGCGTGGCCAACGCCTCGATCCTGCAGGCTCCGATGACAGAAGTGAAAGGTCCCTTTGCGGTGAAGGGGCGCGTCGAAGGTACGGGAGCCGTGTACGCGATTCATCACAACGCGGAGAACACGCTGGCGAGCTTCCGGTTCGCGATGCCGGACGTCAAAATGCTGGCCGCCGAGGAGGCATTCAAGGTCGACGGGCGGGTGTTCAACAGCGGGTCGTTCCTGATCCCCGATGCGCCGGGTTTGCGCGCGAGGCTGGAGGCGGCGGCCGCGCAGTACGGGTTCAACGCGTTCGCGCTGGCAGCGATGCCGGACAAGGTTCCGGTCCACGCGCTGGCCGTGCCTCGGGTGGCGCTGGTGCACTCGTGGTTGAGCACGCAGGACGAAGGCTGGTACCGCATTGCGCTCGACAAACTGAAAATCCCGTACACCTATGTGTCGGACCACGTGCTTCGCGACACGCCGGATTTGCGCAGCCGGTTCGACGTGATCCTATATGGTCCGACGCGGCTGCCAGCGCAGGTGCTGTTGAACGGGGTTCAGGGGACGGAGGCGATGCCTTGGCAGAAGAGTCCGCTGACGCCGTCGTTTGGGGATTCGCCGGATCAGTCGCCGGATATCCGAGGCGGGTTCGGGTTGCAGGGGCTCATCCATCTGCAAAAATTCATCGAAAGCGGCGGGTTGTTCATCACGATCGGCGGCAACGCCAGCATCCCGATTGATTTCGGCTTCATCGACACGGTGTCAATCCAGGAACCGAAGGAACTACGGGCGCGAGGCAGCGTGCTGTCGGCGACGTTTACCGACCGCAAGAGCCCCCTCGCGTACGGGTACGGCGAAAAGCTGGGCGTGTACTTCAACCAAGCGCCGGTCTTCAACATCAATCGTATGGGACGCCTTGGCAGTGGAGCCGCTGCCAATCCCTCGCCGGCGGCGAGGCCCACCGGGCGAGGCAGCGTGAACGATCCGGACATCGTGCAGGGGCGGCCGTATCGCGAACCTCCACCGGCGCCGGCGCGGATGGGCGAGGAATCGGCCATACCGGCGGAGATCGCAGAAACGATGCGGGGACGGCTGCCGGCGCCGGAAACGCTGCCTCGCACGGTGCTGCGTTTTGGACCGGAGAATGAGTTACTGATATCGGGGATGTTGGCCGGGGGCAGGGAACTGGCGGGCAAACCGGCGGTGGTGGACGTACCGAAAGGAAAAGGCCACATCGTGCTGTTTGCCAACAACCCGATGTGGCGCTATGAGACCCAAGGCAGCTTCTTTTTACTGTTCAACGCGATATTGCATTACG
>JAFDVT010000108.1 GCA_018268875.1 Acidobacteriota bacterium | reverse complement strand
TGGATCAGATCCGGATCAGGACGGGAACGCCTGTGGGTGAAACCAGCGATTCCGCACACAGTGGGTAACTAACACTATGCTAACCGTCGCGCCGTAGTGCCGTCCACGGGTCAAGGCGGAGGTACAGCATCGAAGATTTGCCGGATTGTCTACACAAAACGAACGATGCGGCGTTCGCCGGCCTGCAACTTCAGGCTGTACCCTCCATCGGGCGCCGCTTGCAGACCTCGCGCGCTTTGCCCGGCGGGGACGCGCAGCAGGATGCTCGTGGTTTCCGCCGGAACCAGCGCCACCTGCAACAAACGGCCCTTTTGCCATGCGATGTCAACCTCGACGCCGCCCCGCGCGCGCAGGCCTCGCACGCTTCCTTCCTGCCATTCCGCCGGAAGGGCGGGCAACAACGAAAGCTCTCGCGGAACATGCGATTGCAGCAGCATTTCGGCAATCGCCGCCGTAGCGCCGAAGTTGCCGTCGATCTGGAAGACCGACGCGTTCCGGCCCGCGGGATGCGTGTCGAACAGGTTCGGACCCGTGCTGTGCCGCATCAGCATCACCAGCGATTCGTGCGCCTTTTGCGCGTCGTGCAGGCGAGCCCACAGCCCGATCGCCCAGGCGCGGCTCCACCCGGTGTAGGCGCCGCCCGCGGCCAGACGGCGTTCCAGCGAAATGCGCGCCGCTTTGGCGAGGTCCGGCGTGCCTTGCGGCGTGATGTCGCTACCTGGGTACAGGCCGTAAAGGTGCGACATATGGCGATGATCCGGTTCCGCTTCGCCGAAGTCCTGCGACCATTCGAGCAACTGGCCATGCGACCCGGTCTGGTACGGCACAAGCTTCGGCAGAGCGTCGCGCAGACGCGCGGCAAACGGCCCCTCATTCTTCATGTCCAGCATCGCGACGGCGGTGATGCAGTTGCGGAACAATTCGGCGGTCAACGCCATGTCCATCGTGCAACCGGCGGAGGTCTCCGCGCGGCGGCCTTTGGGATCGACGAACCGGTTTTCGGGCGACACCGATGGACAAGTGGTCAGGCGGCCTTGCTTGTCCGGGATCAGCCAATCGAGCAGGAATTCGGCCGCGCCCTTCATCGCCGGCCAGCCTTCGGCGCGCAGAAAATCCTCGTCGTGCGTGAAAACGAAGTGTTCCCAAAGGTGGGCGCAAAGCCACGGCGCGCTCATGCCCCAGTTGGCCCAGCGAGGTTCGCCTTTGCCATCGCCGACCGGCCCAGTCTGCGCCCAGATGTCGAGGTTGTGATGCGCCACCCAGCCTCGCGTGATGCCGTAGTTCACCTGCGCGGTCTTGCGGCCGTTCACGGCGGCGTGCGTGATCAGATCGAACAGCGGCTGGTGGCATTCCGCCAGATTGCACGTCTCGGCCGGCCAGTAGTTCATCTGGACGTTGATATTGGCGGTCCAGTTGGAACTCCAGGGCGGCCGGATGGATTCGTTCCAAATGCCCTGCAAATTCGCCGGTTGCGACCCCGGCCGCGAACTGGCCATCAACAGATAGCGCCCGTAGTGGAAGTACAGCGCGAGCAGGTCGGGGTCCTGATCGGAGGCAAACGTCGCGAGGCGTTCGTTGGTGGGGCGAGCCGATTTTTCGGATCGCGGCAGTTGGATGCCGCAGCGGTTGAACAGCTTCAGATGATCCGAAACATGGCGCGCGCGAAGCGAATCGAACCCGCGCTTGGCTGCTTGGCGCAATCGTTTATTGGATGCCCCGGCGATCTCGGACCGGCTTTTGGAAGGCGCGCGATCGAATCCGTCGAACCCGGTCTGCGCGTTGATCAGCAGGGTGACGTTGCGAACGCCGTGGAAGCGCAGCGTGTCCTGATCCTTCTGCCCGGACGCCCCAAGTGCGCGGACGCGGGTTTCGAAGTACATCCCTTCGCCGGTGGCTTTGCTGTAACGAACCGGGTCTGCGCTTTGCAGATAGTTGGGATCGACGTGCGACGGCGCCTTGCCGGAAACGAGAAGCGTTTCGCGATCCGGAATGCTGACCGTATGCTGCAGCGGGCAATCCGCGCGCACCGAAAACGACAGGCCGGCGGGATCCGTTGTGGACAAATGCACCACGATGACGTTGTCGGCGGTGGACGCGAAATACTCGCGTACGTGGCTGTGCCCCCCACGCTGGAACCGCACTTTCACGATGCCGGTTTCAAGGTCGAGTTCGCGCTCGTAGGCGGTTTGCGCGCCGTCGTCGAGTCCGCCAAAGTCGAGCCAGATGCTTCCCAGCGTCAGGTAGGACTGATTGTAAGGACCCTGCATGTGCCGGGCTTCGGCGTCCGCCGCCGGATAGTCCTGGTCTTCGAGTACAAGCTTGCGAACCCGAGGCAGATGAGCCTTTGCGCCGGGATTGTTCCAGTCGCGAGGCGCGCCCGACCACAGCGTATCCTCGTTCAGTTGGAGACGGTCCTTGGCGGCGCCGCCGAACACCATCGCGCCCAGCCTGCCGTTGCCGATGGGCAAGGCCTGGGTCCATTCGGACGCCGGTTCGCGGTACCACAGGCGAATTCGGCGGGAGGTGGAAAACTGAAGCGGAATGGGGTCCTGTGCCGTAGCCGCAGCGGCCGGCAGCACGCCGGCGAGCAGCAGATTTCGGCGCGAGATGCGGCGGTCCACCTCACTACTGTCTCAAATCGAGCAGCAGCCCGGCGGCTAAACGCGAACTTGCGTCATGTAGTCGACGGCGTCGGGAACCGTGAGCGGCGGCGCGAACAGGTAACCTTGGGCGAACATCGTGCCCGCTTCCATGGCAAGTTGCGCCTGTACCTGATCTTCCACGCCTTCGGCCAGCGATTCGATGCCAAGGCCCTTGGCCACCGTGCAAAGCGTCCGAACGATGTCGGCGGACTCTTCATTGGTGGTCATGCTCTGCACCAGTTGACGGCTGATCTTGACCGAGTCAAACAGGCCGCGCGACAGGTAGCGGAGCGCCTGGGGATCGATGGTCGCGTTGTCCAGCCGAAGCCGTACGCCAAGGCTCTTCACCTGGTGCAGCGCCAGCGCGGCCGTTTCGCCGTCACCCTGGAACGCCCGCTGGTTGATTTCGAGGACCAGCGCCGACGGATCGACGCCCGCCGTGTTCAGGATGTCCTCCACGCGCGAGGCAAGACCGGGTTGGCGGACCTCGCGAGGCGAAACGTTGATGCCGACATAGAGCGGCGGGTCGCTCGGGAAGCGATGTTGCAGCTGGCGGATCGAGACCGCGGCATGCCGCAGACTGAAGACGCCCAGGGGAATCACCAACCCGGTGCTTTCCGCATGCGCCAGGAACTGATCGGGAGCCAGGACGCCGCGTTCCGGATGACGCCAGCGCAGCAGGCCTTCAAACCCCGCGACGGCACCGTTTTCCAGGCGGATCACCGGTTGGTAATAGATTTCGAATTCGTCCAGGTCCAGCCCGCGCTGCACTTCGAGCGACAGTTCTAGACGCCGGATGGATTCCTGCTGCATCTGCAGGTC
>JAFDVT010000107.1 GCA_018268875.1 Acidobacteriota bacterium | reverse complement strand
AGCCGCGCCGGAAGCCTCAGCCTCGCTTAATGGCTGCAAACAACAATGCCGCCGATTCCTTCCCACAAAAGAAAGAACCGGCGGCATCAAGCACTCAACGAACCTACGCGATCTTCGGCACCACGTATGGCTTGCGGTAATCCCGCGTCAGCATCTTGTTCGCCTCCGCGTCATTGGTGAACTGCATCGTCGCCGGATCGAACTGCAATTTCTTGCCGCCGCGCAGATAGGAGATGTTCGCCAGGTGGCACATGGCCGCGCTCGTTGCACCGATCTCGATGTCCGCATGCAAATCCGTATGTTTCCGGCTCTTGCATGCTTCCACGAAATTCCTCATGTGCGGTTCGGTATCCCAAATCGCACCCTCCGGCGTGACGTCCATCGTCTTTTCACTCTTCTCGCCCTTGTAGACCTGGAAGCCGTGAGAATCCACCGCCAACCAGCCCTCGGTGCCGTAGAAGAGGTCGCCGATGGTGTTCACGCCGCGCCGCGGCAGACCTTCGTCGCTCCCAGTCAACAACCCGCGAACTTCAAACTGGATTTCTTTCTTGCCGTTGTCGTATCCGAAAGTCGCAAACTGCGTGTTCGGCGTCTCCTGCATGTCGTCGTAGACAAATTTGCCCCCGGTCGACACGACGGAGGTCGGCAGGCCCAGTCCCATGCCCCAGCGCGCGATGTCCATTTCGTGGACGCCCTGGTTGCCGATGTCGCCATTGCCCGTGTCCCAGAACCAGTGCCAGTTGTAGCGGAACCGCAGTTCATTGTACGGACGCATCGGCGCCGGTCCAAGAAACGCGTTCCAGTCGAGGCCCGCCGGCACAGGCTCGTCGGGCTTGCGCCCAATCGACTTGCGGCGCTTGTAACACAAGCCCTTCGCCATGTAGACGTCGCCGATGACACCCTGCTTCAACAGTTCCATCGCCTTCATCTTGTGCGCGATGCTGCGGCTTTGCGAACCAACCTGCACCATGCGGTTGTACTTGCGCGCGGCCGCCGTCATCTGGATGCCTTCGAAAATATTGTGCGAAGCCGGCTTTTCGATGTACACATCCTTGCCTGCTTCCACCGCCCAGATCGTCGCTAGCGCGTGCCAGTGATTCGGCAAAGGCATGGACACGGCGTCGACGTTCTTGTCGGCGAACGCCTCTTTCATGTCTTTGTAGCCCTTCGGCGTCACGCCGGACTCGCGATTCACCAGCGTCTGTCCGCGTTCGAGCGCCGCCTGGTTGACGTCGCACAACGCGGAGATACGGGCATCCGCGATCTTGAGGTACGTCTTCATATGGTCCTGGCCGCGACCGCCCAGTCCCACTACGGCGATGTTCACCTTGTCGTTGGCGCCGATCACGCTCTGCGCCGCCAGCGCCGATGCGGCGCCTAAAAAGAAATGCCGTCTTTCCATGGCTACACTTTCTCCGGAACTACATAAGGCTTGCGGTATTCGCGCGTCAGCATCTTGTCCGCTTCGCTATCGCCCACGAACTTCATCTTTGCCGGGTCGAACGTCAGTTTGCGTCCCAGCCGGTAGGAGATGTTCGACAGGTGGCATACCGCCGCGGACGTCGCACCTGCTTCGATGTCGGCGGGCAACTTCGTATGGTCCCGGCTCTTGCAGGCGTCGATAAAGTTCTGCATGTGCGGAACCGTGTCGCCGCCTTGAGACTTGCCTTCCATCGCCACTTCGTTGGTCTCGCCCTTGTACACAGTAAAGCCCGCGCCGTCCACCGACATCCAGCCGTCGCTGCCCCAGAAGAGATCACCGACATAGTTGCTGCCGCGACGCTGCAGGCCGCCTTCGCCGCCCGTCAGCAAACCGCGGACTTCAAACTCGATCTGCTTGCCGTTGCCGTAGTCGAGCGTTGCAAACTGCGTGTTCGGCGTCTCCTGGTCGTCGGTGTACACATACTTGCCGCCGGTCGAAACCACCGTCTTCGGCAGCGTGATGTCGCCCAGTCCCCAGCGCGCGATGTCGAACTCGTGGACGCCCTGGTTGCCGATGTCGCCGTTGCCCGTGTCCCAGAACCAGTGCCAGTTGTACCGGAACCGCAGTTCGTTATACGGACGCATCGGCGCGGGACCCAGGAACAGATCCCAGTTCAACCCGGCCGGCGTCGGTTCGTCCGCCTTATGCCCGATCGACTTGCGGCGCTTGAAGCACAGGCCCTTGGCCATGTACACCGGTCCGATCACGCCGTCCTTCAACAGCTTCATCGCCTGCATCTTGTGCGGGATCGAACGGCTCTGCGAACCCACCTGCACCATGCGCTTGTACTTGCGGGCGGCCGCCGTCATCTGGATGCCTTCGAAGATGTTGTGGGAAGCCGGCTTTTCGATGTACACATCCTTGCCCGCCTGCACGGCCCAGATCGTCGCCAGCGCGTGCCAGTGGTTCGGCAAAGGCATCGACACCGCGTCGACGCTCTTGTCCTCGAACAGCTTGCGCATGTCGTCGTAGCCCTTGGGATCTTCATTGGTGGCCTTGCGTACCGTGGCCTGTCCGCGTTCGAGCGCCGCCTGATTGACATCGCACAGCGCCACAATCCGCGTCGCGTTGGGAATCTCGATCAGGGCCTTCATGTGCGCCTGTCCGCGCCCGCCCAGGCCCACTACCGCGACGTGCACCTTGTCATTGGCGCCCATGACGCGGGAATAGGACGCCGCCGTGAGCGCGGCGCCAGCGCTCTTGAGAAACACCCGCCGCGACGACGATGATGTAGTTGATTCGCTCATAGTTCCAAAATCTCCTTATTGCAACAACCGGCTAACCGCTTCCCGCGCCTCGCGCGCCAGCGTGTAATCCGGATCGATGGCCAGCGCGCTCTTAAAGCACGACAACGCCTTGTTGTACATCTCTTTTTCCGCGTACGCGCGGCCCATGTTGTACCAGGGAAACTGGAACGATTCGTACCGCTTGCTCGCCAGCGCCTTTTCGCACCAGACGATCGCCTCGTCGTAATTTCCCTTGTCTATTAAGTAAGCGCCGATATCGTTGTAAGGGTTACCGTATGCGGGGTCGATCAGGATCGCGTTCTTGCATTCGTCGATCGCTTCGTCGATTTTGCCTTGATAACGGTAGGTCCAGCCCAGGTAGGTGTAGGCTTCGGCGGTCGGGTACAACTCGATCGAGTTTTTGTACAGGCTGGCGGCAAGCTCCAGGTCGCCGGACATTTGATGTTCGAACGCTTCCTGGAACAGTTGCCGGGCCAGATGCTCTCTCGAGTCGGATGCGGACATCTTGATTGTCCGCCCAGTTTATCAGGTCGGCGGGCCTCGCTTGATCAAGCGGGCTTGTAGTCGTGGCTGTGCGCGCGGTAGCGGAACGTCGCCTCCGGCTCGCGGCCGGGGAACCGGGAAGGGAACACCAGGTCGTAGTTGCCATCCCCATCGCGGGTCTCGCACGGGTGCAGTTCGTAGTCGAGGACGGGCTCGTTGTTTTCGTAGGTATGAATTTCGATGGGGCGCACGCCGGTGACGGGCACCGCGCGAGCCTTGCCTTGGCCTCCGCCGTCCTCCATCCGGCGCAGTTCCAACCGGTAATGCGTATTGCCGCTGGAACTCCGAAGCTGGAGGATCGGGCGGATTGCCACGGGCGCCGACTGTTCCTCTGTGTTCGAAGTTTCTTCCCGCCGCAGGATGGTCAACCCGCGAATCGCCTGGCGCCGCACCATTGGGTCGCTATCCCGAATCAGCCGGCCCAGCACGTGCCGAAAGCGCAGATCGCGAGTTTGCCCCATGGCCCAGGCGGCCGCTGCCCGATGGTTGGCGGATTCGTGTTCGGCCATCTGCGCGCCCAGAAAATGCAAGGTGGGGGCCGAGGCCGCGTAATACATTCCGAGCGCGGCGTTTCCCATCACACGCGCCGCCGGATCCCCAATCCCGCGACGGAAGGCGTTGACCGCCAGCGCCGAATGCTGCCCGATGTACAGTTCCACGATGTTGGCCCGCACCCGGGAATCCGGATCGGTCATCCGCTGTTCCACCCATTCCTCACTCCGGTGCGCCTTGCCAATCATGGTGGCGATGCGCGCGCGGACCTGTTTGGGCGCGACTTTGTAAACCTGCATCAGAATCGGCAGCAGACGTGGAATGGCCGAAAGCTCTTCCAGGATGTCGAGAACCCGGCTCACCGAACGGCCGTTTTCGGCAACCGACGGATGGATCAGCATCCGTACCAGCCGAACGTCCACGCCCGTCTCGGAATCGCTGATGGTTTTGGCCGCCGCTACGGCCTGGGCGAGGTTCAGATTCGGATCCAGCAGCTTGGGCAGAAAGTCCACCCCGCTTTCCCGTACCAGCGTCAGGATGTCTTTCTGTTCGAGCCCCGCTCCGCCTTCGAACAGCACGGAAAACGCCGCATCGCGAAATGCGCCGATATCCTCCTGTTTGAGGTCACGCAGGGTTTGCGCCCCAACCACCGGGTCCCGCACAAAGTCGTGCAAGGCGCTGTGAATCCGTTCCGTCATGCTCTGGTGTGGCGCCGCTCTGAAAACAAAGCGCGCACCCAGAACTCATCGGCTACTTCACAAATTTATAGAGATGGGGGTAAGGTCCGAAATGCTCAGATGAACATTTCTTCGTCTTGCGTGACTTGGGCTACGCTCGGACGATTGCCTTTGGCCAGGAAGGCCAACGCCGTACGGACCCCTGCTGTCACACCTTGGATTTCGCGCAACGGTTTCATGACCCCGTTGTGCACCACTCCAACCGTTTCCTGCGCGCGCGTCAGCGTGTCGTCGATCACGGCCTCGGCCCGCTCCAACTGCACCTTGGCGCGCGAAGTCGCATCGGAAACCAGGCTATCCACGCGGTTCAACTGCACCCGCGCCGTGTCCAGGATCTCCACCGTACGGCCCGTGATTTCCTGAAGTTGCGCCCGGCTCTGGTCGATCGCCACCTGTGAGGATTCCACCAGACGCTCCACCTTCGGCACCACTTTCTCAATCACCGGCACAATGCCTTCCACTTTCGGAATCATGGCCGCAACCTTCGCTTGCGTCGATTTCATGCCTTTGTACAGCGCGATAATCGCCACGGCCTGCGCCGTCATCGCGATTCCGGCCAGCACCACAAAAGCGGTCATTACATACAGCAGAGTCTGTTGGTCCATGGATTGAGTCCCTACTTATATAGACGCCTGTCCGCCCCGTTTGGGAACGGACAGGCCCAAAACACTAATCGGCGGACGCTACCGTTTCCCGATAGGCCTGCTTGCCCGCCTGCACCGCGGCCGTGATCTGATCTTTCTGGCGGCTCACCGCGTCGCGGCCCCGCTCCATGAGATCGGAGGCCGATTCCCGGACTTCACCCGACCGGCGCTTCACGTAATCCTTGCCGTCGTTCGCCTTGGACCGGATCAGCGCGCGGGTTTCCTCACCCGACTTCGGCGCAAACAGCAGTCCCGCTGCAATTCCCACGCCCAAGCCAAGGAAAAAATATCCCAATTTGCTATCGTCTTCCATGCCCATCGTCCTTTCTGCTCCGGATCATATTTCCGCTCGCAATTCAGCGTTGCTTCGTCCACCATAAGAATATCACGGCATGCCTTTTGTTTCGCCCAAATCCAAGAAGACGCTGGACCTTGCGCAGTTGCAGGAGTACGCCGTAAAGCTGCTCAGCGGACGCGCCATGTCGGCCGGCGGCCTGAAGCAAAAACTGCTCCTGAAGGCCTCCGATCCGGACGATATCCCCAAGGTCATCGACACTCTCAAAGAGTACGGCTACCTGAACGATCAGGCGTTTGCCGAGTCCTACGCCGCCGCCCGCCGCGACAACCAATCCTTCGGCAGCGCGCGCGTCCTGCGCGATCTGCAAAACCGCCGTGTCGCCGCTCCGCTCGCCCAAAAAGCCGTGCAGCAGGCCTTCGCCGGCAAGGACGAATGCGAACTCATCGAACAGTTCCTCGAACGGAAGTTTCGCGGCAAGAACCTGGGGGAACTGTTGCAGGATGAGAAAAAGCTCGCCGGCGTCTACCGCCGCCTCCGCACCGCCGGGTATTCCACCGGCAACTCGGTGAAGGTTCTGAAGCGCTACGCCTCGCGCGCCGAGGAACTCGAGTCCCTCGAAGACGAATCCTAGGCGTCTCCGGACCTGGGATCCGCTATAACGCCGCCGGACCGTCGAGGCTCCGCCACAAATACCAGCAGGCCACCGTCCGGTAGGGACGCCATTTTTCCGCCAGCGCCTCGATCTCCTTCGGCTTGGGCGACGCCTCCAGCCCGTACGCCTTCTGGATCGCGTTCCGGATCCCCAGGTCCGCCGTCGGCAGGACGTCCGGACGCTCCAGCGCGAACATCAGCAGCATTTGCACCGTCCACACGCCGACGCCCTTCACCTGCGTCAGATGCTCGATCACTGCCTGGTCCTCGAGTGCGTGCAGCGCGTCGAAATCCACCAGTCGCGACTTCGTTTTCTCCGCCAGATCCCGGACGTAGCCCAGTTTTTGCTGCGACAAACCCGCCGCCCGCAGTTTCTCCGGCTTGACCTTCAACAGCGCTTCCGGCGTCAGACAGTTCTCCTCGCATTTTGCGGCGAGCAGCACCCGTCCGAAGATCGTCGCCGCGGCCTTGCCGCTCAATTGCTGGTACACGATCGACCGCGCCAGACTGTTGAAGCTCACCTCGCTCTTCGCCTTCCGGTACGGACCCACGCGCGCAATGATTTCCGCCATCACCGGGTCGGTTTTCTTCAGATGCAGGATTGCTTTACGCATGGGGTGGAACGGTTTTTTGCAACCGGGCATCTATCATAGTAATCAAGCTATGAAATCCTGGCTGTTCCTCCCTGCCGTGGCGCTCGCCGAGGTTCTGCTGCTCGCCTTTCCGGCCTGGCCGCAGGACGATGTCATCAAGGTCGACGTCGACATCGTCAACGTGCTCTTCAACGTGCGCACCAAAAAGAACGGCCTGGTCGGAACCTTGACCAAGGACGACTTCGAAATCTACGAGGACGGCAAAAAGCAGGACATCAAGTACTTCGCCCGTGAATCGAACCTGCCGCTCACCATCGGCATGCTCGTCGACACCAGCCTCAGCCAGGAAAACCTCATCGGCGAAGAAAAACAATCGGCGATTTCGTTCTTCAGCCGCGTGCTGCGAAAAGAAGACCTCGCCTTTCTCATCAGCTTCGGCGCCGAGGCTGAACTCCTGCAGGACTACACCAATTCCACCAAACTCCTGCGCGCGGGCCTCGACAACCTCCGCCTCAGCGGATCTCCGGGCGCCTATTCCCCCACCGGTTCCCCGGTTCCCACCATCGGAACCCCGCGCGGCACTATCTTATATGATGCGGTTTACCTCGCCGCCGCCGACCAGTTGAAGTCGCAGGTCGGGCGTAAAGTATTGATTCTTCTAACCGACGGGATGGACCAAGGCAGCCGCTACAGCCGCGAAAAGGCCATCGAAGGGGCGCAAAAGGCCGACGCGATCATTTACAGCATCTTCCACGCCGACTTCCGCCGCAACGGCTACTATTACCGGCCGTCCCCTGGCGACCTCAAGCGCATGTCCGAAGATACCGGCGGCCGTATGTTCGAAGCCGGACGCGGCAACCTCAACGAAATTTTCAAGGAAATCGAAGACGACGTCCGCAGCCAGTACGCCATCGGCTTTACGCCCACCAACGACACCAAGGATGGTACGTTCCGCAAGCTGGAGATCCGGCCGAAGAACAAGGAGTACAAGATTTACGCCCGCAAAGGCTATTATGCCGTCCGTCCCGACTAGCGGCGGAGGTAGCATCTTCCTTAACGAGCTGCCGATTTCCCTGAGCCGGTAATAGGTAGTATCCCTT
>JAFDVT010000106.1 GCA_018268875.1 Acidobacteriota bacterium | reverse complement strand
GAGCGCGGCCATCTGGACCAGGTAACTCATCGTCGCTTCGCCGCTGTAGGCTTGCCAATTGGTGTTGGTGATGAAGCTGACCGCGGTGTTGAACGCGAGGTCCGGCGTCATCACCGTCGTATCGAAACCTGCGGGATTCAGCGGCAGAATGCCTTCGAGCCGTTGGAACAGATAGACGAACAGAAAGCTCGCAAAGCTGAACGACAGGACGCTGGCGGCGTACTGCGTCCAATGTTGTTCCTGCCGTTCGGCGACGCCCGCCAGTCGATAGCAGAGGCTTTCTAAGGGATGCAGAAGCGGATGTAGCACGGTGCGTTCGCCGGCGAACAGACGCGCCATGTAGACGCCGAATGGCTTGGTGGCGAGCGCGATGATGACGAAGTAGACGAGAATCTGGAAAAGGCCGTTGGAAGTCACTAGAATTTCTCCGGCTTCAGCAGCGCGTACAACAGATACAGGAAGAGAAGAATGGCGCAGATCGCGCCAAATTGGTAGTCCATTGGGTTCACAGCTTTTCGCAAGCCCTGGTGAGCGTCCAAGCGAAGACGAAGAACAGGAAAGCGATCGCGATATAAAGGAAATCCAGCATGGTGGTGAGCCTCGGAGAGAGACGAGGCTGCGGATTTCGCAAGCCGTTCCTCTCGTCTCCACTGACGAGAGTAGGGCTTAACTCATAAAGAAGTCATAAAGACGCGCTAAAGACTTCGTTAAGGCTCGAAGCGGTATCCGACCCAGGGTTCGGTTAACAGGTGGCGCGGATGCGATGGGTCGGGTTCGATCTTCTTGCGCAATTGATTGACGAACACGCGCAGGTACTCGACCTGGTCGCCATAATCGGGACCCCAAACGGCTTGCAGCAGCTTGGTGTGCGGGATCGGCGTGCCGGGGTTGGCCACCAGGTATTGCAGCAAGTCGTATTCCTTGGGCGTCAAGCGAAGTTCCTTGCCGTTGCGCCGCACGCGACGTACCGCGAGGTCGATTTCGACACCATCGAGGTGCAGGACATCCGCATGTCCAGCGGCAACCGGCAGACGCCGCAGCGCCGCGCGGATGCGTGCGGAAAGTTCCGGACTGCCGAACGGCTTGGTGATGTAATCGTCGGCGCCCGCATCGAGCGCGGTTACTTTGTCGTGTTCCGAATCGCGCACCGTGAGCATGATGATGGCCGTGTCGGAACCGGCCCGGATCTCGCGGCACGCCGCCAATCCGCCCATTCCCGGCATATTCATGTCGAGAAGGATGAGGTCGAAGCGCTGTTCACGAATCGCGTCGAGTGCTTCCTCGCCGGTTCTGGCGTCGAACACTTCGTAACCCTGGGCAGACAACGTCGTGCGCAGGACACGGCGAATCTGCGGTTCGTCGTCGACAACCAGGATGCGGCCGTTGGTCATTTGCGATCCTTTGGCAGGCGGAAGCAGAAGGTGGCGCCGCGTCGCGCGGCAACCGTGCCGAATTCCAGGAACAGGTCGCCGTCATGGATGCGGGCGATCTCCCTTGCGATGTGAAGGCCAAGGCCTGTGCCGGAAACCGAATCGCGAGTGTTGGCGCGACGGTAAAACTTGTCGAAGATCCGTTCCTGATCGCGTTCCGGGATGCCGGGGCCTTCGTCGCTGATGCGAATCGTCAGAAAGCCTCCTTCCACGCCGCATTCGCAGACCACGGCGGTAGCGGCCGTCGAATACTTCAACGCGTTGTCGAGAACTTGCCGGATGGCGAGATTGAGGAGGTCTTTGTCGGCAACGAGGCGAGTGTCCCAATGCTTGCCGAAGGCTTGGATCCGGTCCGCGCCGCGACCGTCGAAGACAGTCTTCGCGGCGTCCAGCAACGCGCCGGCGGTAACGTCGCCACGGCGCAGGCGTACCTTTCCGGCATCGACTTCCGCCATCTTCACCGCTTCCGTGACAAGCTGGCTCAGGCGGTCTGCCTCTTCCTCGATGATCGAGGTGAGTTCCTCGTGCTCGAGCTTCGCGGTGGGGTCGATCATGCGGAGTCCTGTGGCGGCTGCTTTGATCGACGTGAGCGGCGTTTTGAATTCATGCGCAATGGCGTCGAGCAATGTGGACTTGAACTCCTCGCTTTGCCGCGACGCTTCGGCGCGGGTCGCGGCCTCCTCGGTGCGAACTCGTTCGAGCGCAATTGCCACCAGGTTGAGCATCGACTGCACGGCGCCGTCGGACGCCCGGTTGCCAACCGCGGCAAGCGCGCCCATGGGGCTGCCACCGAGCGAGATCGGCCAGATGTCCAGATCCTGCGCGTCGTCGCGATAATGGGCGCCGGTGCTGATGGTGTCGCGGAGCTTCGATTCCACCGGAACGGAATCGGCCACACCTCCTCGAGAGAACTGCTGGGACTTGGCGTCAAAAATCAAGACGCTGGGCCAATCAAAAATTTGCGCGATCGACTGGGCCGCCTGCGTTGCGATGGGCCGTGCCTGATCCGTAAGCAGGATCGCGCGGCTGAGGGCCTACAAACGTTCGGTTTCCTGTTGGCGAAGACGGGCTTCTGTCGCCTCGCGCAGTGCCTTGTCTGATAGGCGGCTGGCCACCAGCGCCGTAACCAGAAAGGTCAGCAACGCGGCCCAATTTTCCGGATCCGCGATGGTGAGGCGTCCGATGGGTGGGAGAAAAAAGAAGTTGAAGCAAACGGTGGCGGCGACGGCGACCGCGGCGGCGACGCGAAAGCCGCGAAACGTCGCGACAGCCAACACCACGATCAGAAAACAGAAGCCGGCAGTGGAACTATTGGCCGTGATCAGCGAGGAAAACAGGAGTGTGACAGCCGCAACGCCAGCCAGTCCGGCGAGTAGGCCAACCACCGAAAAAGTTCTGCGAGGCACGTAGGTGTGAACTTTTCCATCGAACCACAAAAATGCAAACGGCGGAGAGCGAGGGTGTTTCGTTCGCCGCCGTTTGTGAGGGAGGAGGATGGTTTATTGCAAGTCGAAGCGGTCCAGATTCATGACCTTGGACCACGCCTTGGAAAAGTCGCGAACGAACTGTTCCTTGGCATCGGCCTGTGCGTAGAACTCGGCGATGCTACGAAGTTCCGAATTGGAGCCGAACACCAGGTCGACCGGCGTTGCGGTCCACTTGGCCGCGCCCGTCGCACGGTCCGTTCCCTGATAGACGCCGGCCTCGCCTGCCGCGGGCGCCCACTTGGTGGACATGTCCAGCAGGTTGACGAAGAAGTCGTTGGTCAGCACGCCCGGCTTGCTGGTAAACACGCCGTGCGCGCCGCCGCCGGTATTGGCGTTCAGCGCCCGAAGGCCGCCCACCAACACCGTCATTTCCGGAACCGTCAAGGTCAGCAGGCTGGCGCGATCCACCAGCATTTCCGCGGGTCCCATGGCCGCTTGACCAGCTTTGTAGTAGTTCCGGAAGCCGTCTGCGGTGGGTTCGAGGAAGCTGAAGGAATGCGCATCGGTCTGCGCCGCCGTCGCGTCGACACGACCCGGCGAAAATGCCACCTGGATCGTGACGCCGCCATCTTTGGCGGCCTTTTCCACCGCCGCCGTGCCGCCCAGTACGATCAGGTCGGCGATCGAAACCTTCTTCGATCCCTTGTTGAACTCCTGCTGCACCGCCTCGAGCTTCGACAGCACCTTGGCGAGTTCGGCGGGATTGTTCGCCGCCCAGTCTTTCTGCGGTGCGAGACGAACACGAGCGCCATTGGCGCCGCCGCGCATATCGGTGCCGCGGAAGCTAGCCGCCGACGCCCAAGCGGTGCGCACGAGTTCCGGAATCGTCAGACCCGACGCGAGGATCTTGGACTTCAGATGCGAAATGTCCTTGGCGTCGATCGGCTTCGATTCGGTTCGCGGAAGCGGGTCCTGCCACACCAGGTCCTCGCGAGGTACTTCGGCGCCGACGTAGCGGGCGCGAGGTCCGAGGTCGCGATGCGTGAGCTT
>JAFDVT010000105.1 GCA_018268875.1 Acidobacteriota bacterium | reverse complement strand
TCCGCCGCAAAGCCGGTTACGGCGGTGACCAAGCGGCCGCTTGGCGGCTATTCGTGGAGCCGCGACGGCAAGTTTATTCTGTTCGTGCAGGCTGACGGCGGCGATGAGAACTTCAACGTCTGGGCAGTGAACCCGGCGGATTCGCCAAAGCCCGGCGAGAAGGCTCCTCCGGCGCGCAACATTACCGAAGCCAAGAAGATTACGGCGCAGATTTTGCACGTCTCGAAGATCGATCCCGACGTCCTGTATGTGGGCCTGAACGATCGTGACGCGGCCTGGCACGATGTGTACAAGATCAAGATTTCGACGGGCGAGCGCACGCTCATTCGGAAGAATACGGAAAAGATCGCCGGTTGGGATTTCGATGAGAAGGATCAGCTTCGCGTTGCGGCCAAGGTGTCCGACGCGGGCGACACCGAGATTTATCGCGTGGAAGGCGACAAGCTGGTGAAGTTCGCCACGTGTACGGTGTTTGAAACGTGCGGCACGCTGCGGTTCCACAAGGACGGCAAGCGCTTGTACCTTCTGTCGAACGCTGGCGCGGACGTGGATCTGATCGGGCTGTACCTGATCGATCCGATAACGGGCCAGACGGAACGTGTGGAGTCCGATCCGCAGCGCCGCGTGGATTTGCAGAACGCGATCTTCAGCGACGATGGCGAGTTGCAGGCGCTGGTCTACAACGACGAAAAGGTTCGCTATTCGTTCAAGGACAAGGCGCTCGAAGCCGATTACAACCTGCTGACGAGCCGTTTTCCGGGACGCCAGATCGGCATCTCGTCGCGCACGCGCGATGAGAATTTGTGGCTGATTTCGGCGAGTTCCGATGTGGAGCCGGGCGAAGTTTACCTGTTCGATCGCAAGACGAAGAAGACGGAACTGCAGTACAAGGTCCGCGAAAAGGTGGATCGCAACAGCCTGTCGCCGATGAAGCCGATCAGCTATAAATCTTCCGACGGCCTGACGATTCCGGCGTACCTGACGCTGCCGAAAGGCCTGGAAGCGAAGAATCTGCCGTTGGTGGTGATGCCGCACGGTGGGCCTTGGGCGCGCGACAACTGGGGCTACAACCCGTATCATCAGTTCCTGGCCAATCGCGGTTACGCGGTGCTGTCGCCGAACTTTCGCGCCTCCACCGGGTTCGGGAAGAAGTTCCTGAATGCGGGCAACGGCGAATGGGGACGCAAGATGCAGGACGACATCACGTGGGGCGTGAAGTACCTGATCGCGGAAGGCATCGCCGATCCGAAGCGCGTCGGCATCATGGGCGGTTCCTACGGCGGGTACGCGACGTTGGCCGGTGTGGCGTTCACTCCCGATGTGTACGCGGCGGGCGTGGCGATTGTCGCTCCGTCCAACCTGTCGACGCTGCTCGAGTCGATCCCGGCGTACTGGGAAGCGGGGCGCAAGATCATGTACACGCGCATGGCCGACCCGGGTACGGAAGCGGGCAAGGCGGACTTGAAGCGCATGTCTCCGCTCTTTTCGGCGAACAAGATCAAGTCGCCGCTGATGGTGGTGCAGGGCGCGAACGATCCTCGCGTCAACAAGGCGGAGTCGGACCAGATTGTGATTGCGCTGCGCGATCGCGACTATCCCGTCAAGTATCTGGTGGCGCCGGATGAAGGTCACGGGTTTGCAAAGCCGGTGAACAACATCGCGATGCTGGTGGCGACGGAGCGGTTCCTGGAACAGCATCTGAAGGGACGCAGCCAGGCCGACGTTCCCGAAGAGATCGCCAAGAAGCTGGATGAACTGACCGTCGATCCGAAGAAGGTGCAACTGGCGAAGAAGGCGGATGTTTCCAAGGCCGCGACGCTGAAGCCGGCCAGGCCACTTCCCGAAGGTTCGACGGCGTATGCGGCGACGATCGAGATGGGCGCCCAAAAGATGGAGCTGGGCATCACGACCGACATCAAGAAAGCTGCCGGCGGCGGCTGGACGGTGACCGAAACGATGTCGACGCCGATGGGCAACGCGGTGGACGTATCGACGCTGGAGGAAGGCACGCTGTATGTGAAGACGCGCAGCGTCAAGCAGGGTCCTGTGGTGGTGGATTACACGATGGACGGCAACAAGCTTTCCGGCAAGATGGCGATGAACGGCAACGAGCGTCCGCTGGCGGCCGAGTTGACCGGACCGTTGTTTGCCGAATCGGCGAGCCATGTCATGATCGCGTCGCTGCCGCTCGCTGAAGGGTACGAAACCGTGTACAACAACTTCGACCTGCAAAAGGGCAAGCAGAAGGTGATTGCCCTGAAGGTGGAAGGTTCGGAATCGGTTACGGTGCCGGCCGGTACGTTCGACGCCTGGAAGATCGTGGCCAAGCCGGAAGAAGGGGGGCAGACGACGTTCTGGGTAGACAAGAAGTCCAACAAGGCGGTGAAGATCGCGTCGACCTTGCCGCAGATGGGCGGCGCGAAGCTCACCGTCGAGTTGAAGAACTAACGTTGCCGTCGGGGATGGCGGCGGCTATTCGTAAGGCCAGTACGGCTTGCTAAAGACGCCGCCATCGACCCACAGGGTCTGACCGGTGACGAAATCGGAATCGTTGCCGGCAAAGAATACGACAGCCTTTCCTATGTCCTGAGGAGTTCCGACACGGCCTAACGGGGCGACCTTGGACCAGGTTCCCGCATAGTCGCCAGCTTCGTGCTTGGTGCGTTCGATTTCGACGGCTCCGGGCGCGACGCAGTTGACGGCGATGCCGTACTTGCCGAGTTCGCAGGCGGACACTTTGGTGAACATCTCAATGCCGCCTTTGCTGGCGGTGTAATCGACCAGGCTGGGGAACGCGACCTTGTTGCAGCCCGAGCCGATGTTGATGATGCGGCCTCCGGTAGCGGCGTCTTTCATCTTGCGCGCGGCGCGCTGGGTGCAGAGGAAAGCGCCCTTGAGGTTCGTGTCGATGACGCGATCCCACTCGGCTTCGGTAAGGTCAAGGAGCGGCTTCCAGGTTTGGACGCCGGCGTTGTTGACGAGGATGTCCACGCGGTCGACGGCGGCAAACATGCGGTCGACGTCCTGGGAGTTGCCGACGTTGGCCTGCAGGATGGTGGCTTGCGAGCCGAGGTCCTGAATTTCCTTTTGCGTTTGTTCCGTGCCTTCGCGGTCTGAGTTGTAGTTGACGAAGATGTGTTCCGCGCCCGCCTTTGCGAGTTCGAGTGCGATGCCCTTGCCTACGCCTTTGCTGGCGCCTGTGACGAGCGCGTACTTACCGGCCAGTTTGCCCATCTTTTAAGTTTAGGGCAGACCAAGTTCAGGGGCGGCCAAATTTCCTCGGGCCCCCAAGTTATACCTTATCCGAGACCTAAGAAGTTTGCCGCTGCGCCCAATCGAGCCACGGCAGGAGCGCTACGATATCGCTTGTCTCTACCGTTGCGCCACCCCAAATCCGGAGGCCCGCGGGGGCATCACGGTAAGAACCGATGTCGTAGGCGACGCCTTCGGCCTCGAGCTTTGCGGCGATCGCTTTAACGTCCGCGTTCGCGCTGAGGCAGATCGAGGTGCTGGAACGGGTGGCCGGATCCTTCGCCAGGAACGAGGCCCAGGTGGAGGTCGCGACCCAGGTCTCAATCGCCTTGAGATTCGCTTGCGACCGCGCGATCAGACCGGGGAGGCCGCCGACCGATTCCGCCCATTTCAGGCCGTCCAGAGCGTCTTCCACGCACATCATCGATGGCGTGTTGATGGTGTCGCCTTCGTAGACTCCCTTGTTCAACTGGAAGATGCGCGGCAGCGCGCGAGGCTTTGCTTCCTCGAGGCGGGCGAGCGCCTTGGGGCTGAGCGCGATCATACCGTGGGCGCCTTCCCCTCCCAGAACCTTTTGCCAGGACCAAGTGACCACGTCGACCTTGGACCATTCGACGTCCATCGCGAAGACGGCCGAGGTCGCGTCGCAGATGGAAAGCCCACGGCGGTCGGCGGCAACCCAGTCGAGGTTGAGGACGCGGACGCCGG
>JAFDVT010000104.1 GCA_018268875.1 Acidobacteriota bacterium | reverse complement strand
CGGCGAGCACGTTGGCGGGAATCACCTGGCCGCACAAGGTGCCAAGGATGCGATGGTATTCGGCGCCGTCGCCTTTGAGTGCGATCGCTTTCTGGGCGGGGTCCATACCGGCTTCGGCCGCGGCGCGCGCGGCGTTCTTGTCGCGCTGCTCCTGCGCGACCTCGGCCAGGTACGACTGCGCCAGCGCGATCTTATATTGCGATTCGGCGTTGTCCGCTTTGGCGGCGGCCTTCAGCTTCGCGATCTGTTGTTCGAGCGCCGGCCGGTCCTGCGCGTCGCGGGACTTTCGTAACGAAGCGTCGTCTTGCGCGGCAGCGGCGAGGGCGATTACAGCAAGACTACAATGCAGCAACATCAGGGTGGACCATCCAAAAGTAAACAGCTAAAACGACGAGTAACACACCATTCCACGCCAGCACGACCGGCAGCGTGAAATGCGGAATCAGGTATCCGGACAGCAGTGCGCCAAGCGGCATGCCGCCGCGCAACGAAAGGTTGTACACGCTCATCACGCGGCCCCGCATCTCGTCCGGGATGATGGATTGCACCATCGACATCACCATTGCGAACATCGAAATCAGGCACGCGCCGCACAGGAACACAATCGCCACGCAGAGCCACAAGGTTCGCGAATAGGAGAACGCAACCGTCAACAGTCCGAGCGTGGCCAGAATGATGAGCGACGGACGGCCCAGGCCGCGGCGTCGCGCGAACCCGGCGACGATCAGCGCGCCGCTCACCGAACCAAGCCCGGAGGCGATGAGCAGGATGGTGAACGCCTTTGCGTCCTCATGCAGGACTTCGCGCGCAAACACGGGCAGGAACTGTAGCAGCGTGACGGACAGGAACGTCATCGAAAACGTCAGCGCGATCAGCGGCACCATGGCCGCGCGGGTACGAACAAAGTCGATGCCTTGCCGCATGCTTTCGAAGACGCCCGCCGACGTGGCTTTGGGAATGAACGCCGGACGCACGATGAGCAGCGTCGCGATCACCGCGACGTAGGAAACGGCGTTGATGCCGAAGCACCAGGCAGCGCCCAGATTGGCAAGCGCGGCGCCGCCCAAGGCGGGACCGATCACACGCGCGAGGTTGAACTGGATCGAGTTCAGCGAAATCGCGTTGGGCAGGTCTTCTTTGTCGACCAGCGAAGGCACGAGCGCCGAATACGCGGGACCTCCAAAGGCCTGGGCGATACCCACGAAAAACGACAGGATCAGAATCGGCCAGACGATGGGGTGGACCTTGGAAATCACACCCATAACCAGCAGGCTGGTGAGGATCGTCGCGCACAGCATCTGCAGGAATTGCGAGCCCAACAGGATGTAGCGCCGGTTGACGCGGTCGGCCAGCACGCCGCCGAACAACGACAGCAGAACGATTGGAATCTCGCCCAAAAAACGGTCGAGCCCGAGCAGTTCCGACCGGTTCGAAAGATCGTAAATCAGCCAGCTTTGCGCGGTGGACTGCATCCACGTGCCGATGCTCGACACGCAGGCGCCCAGCCACATCAGCCGGAAGTCGCGATAACGGAATGCGCGGAAAACGCGGGCGAGCACGAGTTAGGGGAGCGGCTTTTCCCGCTTGATCAGGTGGAAGAGATTGCCGTCGCAATCTTCGAAAAAGACCAGGCGGTTGCCTTGCGTCTCGTACGGTTCCACCACCACCTTTACGCCCTTGCCCTTGAGTTCCGCGGTGGCCGCGTCGAAGTCCGTAACGTCGATGGCGAGGTGGCTGATTCCCGGAGTCTTCAACCCCGTCTTCGGGCGTTCGCCTTCCGACGGTATGATTTCGAGCATCGTACCGTTAGCCGCTCTGACGAAGAAAAAAGGGCCGTACGTAAAGTTGATATGGAAACCGAGATGTTCGCAATACCAGTCGGCGAGCTTCTTGGGATCGGGCGAGGCAAGAGCCGTGTGTTCGAGTCCGATGAACATGATGGATGGCGGAACTAGCAGTGTAACAGGCGCGAATTTACTTGCCGGGCTTGAAGCTGATCTCTTTGAAGTGGACCGACGAGTTCTTGTCGTGGTTCTGCAGGCCGATGTAGCCGCTATCGGGGCGAGGTCCACGAATCGGTTCGTACCACTGCTTGCGCGGCGGCACTTCCTGGTTGCCCATAAACTCGTTCACCTTTTCGCCGTTCAGCAGGACGACGGTCTTCTGCCCGTCGAGCACGATGTCCATCGTGTTCCATTCGCCGACGCCCTTCTGGCGGCGCGAACTCACCTTCGACAGCGAATACAGCGCACCCGTGCTGTGCCATTCGTCGCCACGCGCGTCGATCTGCACTTCGTAACCGTTGTGCACGCCGTACCACGGGTCCGGAGGAGCATCGGGAAGGCGGATGATGACGCCCGAATTGTCATGATCGGTGGTGGCCTTGAACACCACGCGCAAGGTGCCGGCGCCGAACTTCTGGCCCGTGTAGTACAGCAGCCCCATGCCGCCTTCGGTCACCATTTCCCCGCCCTCTACTTTGAAGTTGCCGGGACCGGTCATCTTCCAGCCGGCCAGATCCTTCCCGTTGAACAGTTGCTTCCACTCGGCGGCGGAAAGCGTAAGGGCCGCGAACGCGAATGCGGTAAAAAGGCGCTTCATGACGTTCACCATTTTACTGCTCGCGGAACGCCATGGTTTGCCGGAACCCTTTGGTCTTGTACCAGCCGTAGATCAGGCCAAAGGCAAGCCACGCGAACCCCGCGGTTTTTGCCAGCGAACTGAGGTTGAGCCAGATGCCGAAGCAAACAATAAAGCCCAGCGAAGGAAGGATGGCGCGCATCGTGGTGCGTTCGCCGGGGGTGCGCCAGTCATGCCGTAGCGCCGAAAGATTCACGCCCATAAAGCCGATGAACGCGCCGAAGTTCAACAGTTCCGCACCCATCTGGTAGCTCATGGCGAACGCGCCGAGCGCGCACAGTACGCCGATCAGCATCACGTTGTTGGCGGGGATCGCGGAACCGTCGCTGAGCTTGCCGAAGAAGCCCTTGGGCAGCGCGCCATCGCG
>JAFDVT010000103.1 GCA_018268875.1 Acidobacteriota bacterium | reverse complement strand
CTCGTCTTTCGATTCCGTGATCAGATGATCGAACACTTCAAAGGATGTACGCGCAGCGTCGCCTTCGTACCCGCGAACCCCGTCCAGGGAACAACATTTACGAACATCGTCGGCAATGCGGCTCAACCGCAACGCGGCCCGTTCCAGTTGGTCGGCCTTCTCGTCCTTTTCCGCAACTTCGCGCGCTGCACGCAGCAATACCGTGCGGCAGTTGGCGATCTTCGCCAGTACGATCGCCGCCGCGACCGCCGCTGACTTCTCTTCGCTGCCGGACCACAAGTACTGCTCCCGCCGCAGGAGAATGTTGCCTGAAACCGGACCATGCACACGAGCCAGAAAACGGCCATTCATCGTCAGGAAGGCGAGCGAAACACCTCGCTCGGCACACAGCCCCATCAGCGGCGGACTCGCCGACACGCGTCCAAAGCAGACGACGCTCGACAGGGTGTGAATCGGCGCCTGCAAGAGTGTTTCATTCTCACAGCGAACCAGAATCGTTTCGCCCTCGCGGGAAAGATACGACCCTTGCGTGGTGACGTAGAGTGTGTTCAGCAACTGCTTCATTCGTGGTCCAACGCGCGGTCCAAATACTTCCGCACGGATGCCGGCTTTGAAAACAGTTTCGGCAAGCAGCGATGCAGCAACGAGCAGCTCTCACATTTTTCCTGGTGGGACGCCACAGGAGTCCGGCCCGCTCGGTGCAGCGCGTGCATTCGCAAAGCCAGCGCTTCCGTTCGTGCGCGAAGTTGCTGCGTAAACGGCACCTTTGTGCGCCGCCGCGGTTCCCCGTAAAAAAGCGAGCCTTCCACAAGCTCGGCGCCGAACATCTCTTCCAGACACAATGCCTGCGCGCACAATTGCACTTCGTCGCACGCATTCTGCTTGGGCTTGCCGCGTTTGTATTCGACCGGATACGGCCGCCACAAGCCGCGACCATCGCCCGGAAGCGCGATGCCCTCTGGCGACGGACGGAACTCGACAACATCGGCCTCGCCGCTGAGACCGAGCCGGAAAGAGTGAATCCGCAGTCCCCTGGAAATACGGATCCCTGGACGATTTTCTACCCCGCCGGAATGCGCGTGTTCGTGCAGCACCCGGCCTTCGGCCGTCAGACGATTCTCCTCCCAGACCTGTTCGAGGTGGATGAGACCCCATTGCCTTTCGCAAAACAAAAGGTGCTGCAGACCGGACAATGGCAGGAGATCGTCTTCGTTGTACATCGGCCGTCTTCTCTCGTTAGAAGCCGGGGATCTGTTCCGGAACCAATCCCGGCAGATCCGCAAGCGAAAAGCTACCGTCGCCTTTCACCGTCAGCGTCCGGTGGACCTTCGCCGACGAGTACTGTCCGGCCTTGCTGTCGTGCTTCCACCAGAACACCTGCAGGACCTCCATGCTGCCTTCCGGGCGGGCCGAGGACGCGTCATTTTCAAAGATTCGCGGAAGAATCGATTTGAGTGCCGCGGCATCCGCGTCACTGAATCCGGTGCGTTCGGCCAGTTGCGGATTCATGCTGCCGTAGAAGACATAGATGCCATTGTCGACACGATGCTTCATGCCCATCGTGTCAGAGCCCCGCTTGGTGCCGTCGCCGTCGCTGCTGACGCTCTTCGTAATCTGCGTACTGGTGACTTCCACAGGGTCGATGCTGAAGGCCGACTGGATCGTGACCGGGCCGCGAATCGGAATGGACAAACCGGTGTCGCCCTCTTCGCTCGGAGCAGCCGCATCCTTGGCCCTGCTCTTGGACTTCTTGGGCATCGCAAACAGCTGTCCAAACGCGCGAACATCGAACCACGTCTGGCATGCCAACCGTGCTGTGTCGGCAGACCCGAACTTACCACCCAAGGTCTTCTCGGCCCGGTCCCGAAGGCTCTTCGCGTCGTCTTTCTTCCGGTCGTCGGATTGAACAAAAATGCCGTAGCCGGCGTCAAGTAGACGGTCGCGCACTTTGCGCTTCAGGCAAACGTCAGTGATTTCGCCATAGCCGCTATAATCCGTGCGAGGCCGGTTGCCGTTCAAAGGATCTCCATTCGGATTGGCATGCTTCACGCGGACGATCGCCGCGAAGTCGATCTTGTTCTGTAAGGTGCTCATTCAGATTCCTTTTCCTTGTTGTCTGCGGATTCGGCCTTGGCCCACAGGGCGGCACGCTGACAGTGATAGCCCAGAAGAAACTCGGCACTCAGCTTGGTATCATCCACGAACTCGTTGGTACGAAACAGGCACTTGACCTCGTCAAGCAGCTTTTCCCGGCTCAGCGACAGCGGGTAACGATTTGCCCGCAGGCGGCTGCGATACGGCGTCAACGCCAACTCGATCGTGCGCCAGGTGCTAAACGGGTGGTTCGCGAACCGTTGCATCAGCTTGATGGCGTGCGTATCGCGTGACTCATTCGCAACCCGCAATGCAAGTTCTTCGATGTTTTCGGCCACGGCAAGCAGCCGCCCGTACAGGTAATCCCGGTTTGTTCGGTCTTGTTCAAGCGACATCTTGTACTCCTCCTTGCTGCTTCCGCGCACCAGCGCGCACGTAATTCCCAGGCATTTTCTCCAGTCCTCCTCCTTATCGAACCCGGCGGCGTTACACGCACGGTGCAGACAGGAAATCACGAGATCCCGCGGCACCGGACGGCCGTCCACGATACAGGGCATGAGCCGCTCCACGGTCGCCTTTCGCAACTCCGGGCTGATGCGCCTTCCATAAGCCGCCTCGCCGATCTCAGCCGGAGCCGGCGCCCCCGTAAACGATTCCTTTCGCGAATACTGCTGCGACCACGCATAGCGTCGATGCCAACCAGAGACCCGGTCGAGAAACTCCGAACCCTTCAACTCCCGATAGAAAGTGATCGCCAACCGGCCGGGCGTTGCGGCATCGAGTCCCATCACCACGACATCGTCATTGGGGTCGAGCTTCGCGCGATAACCCGCCACGGCCTTCCGCAGTTGCACCGCGAATCGCTCGCCAGCGTCTCCCGCGTAGGCCGCTTCCGACGGTTCTTCGAACCCTGCGAAGAAGTCCAAGGAATTCCCCAACGGGTCCGGAACCGGCTTGCCCGCGACAGCCCAAGCCACAAAGACCTGGTCTCCGCGCGACCCTTGCCGCTCGATCAGCCAGCGTAAGGCGCTATGCGCCTTCTGTGTGACGATGGAACTCACGCCGAAGGCCTGTGGCGCGTCCTCAAAGCGGCCCCGAAAGGTATACCCATCCGTATCGTTCGACGAAAGCAGGCGCGCCCCATCGCCAGCGCCTCGTATGCGCTTGGGATGTTTTTCCGCGAGCGCGCCGAATTCGCCGCTCACCATACAAAGACCAGTCGCGCTCTGCTTCGCGGACAGAAATTGAATCCACGCCTCGCGAACCTCCGGGTCCTCCCAAACTTTCGAATAGTGCTTTCCGGGAATCTCAACGATCCAGCGAACAAAGGCATCGCCCTGATCCCGCTCCTTCCCTTTCGGGGGCAGCGCCCTCATGATGTCTGGCATTGGAACAGTGTCCGAGGCCCATTCCCGTATCAGCTTCCCGTCCGCGCCGGCAAACAGGACACCAGCCGCAACGAGATCCGCAACCACCGAACCACGCTCGACGTAACGCAGCACGGCCTGTGCCCGCGTCACGGGAAAAGCCGCCTGCCAATTCCGTAGCTGTCCGATGTATTCGTCGAATCCCGGCTTCTTGGTCCCGCCGAACGACCGGTAGTCTCCGGCGCAATACTGCAGCTTGTCGCATAGCGCGTGCGGCGCGATGTTGGTGGTCCGGGCCGACGAGTCTTCGGACGCCGCGATCACTGTGTTCTCTTTGGGTACCGTCTGAGCCGCCTGAAATTCGCCCGCGACGTTCAAAACGATTTCAATATGAGCCTGCTGCTGCGTATGGCCAACGGGAAGCAAGGGCGCCTCCGCAAATTGCGGCATTCCGTCGCACCGCTCGTACGTCTCGTACAACTTCTGCATCCACGCCACGTTAGACTTCCACCTCCACCGACCGAACCGTACGATTCAAACCAAACGGCTTCGCCTTCATTTCACGAACGACTTTCCGCACGGGGCATTCCTCAGGACGTGGAAAGCGAATCAAACCATCCTGCATCGACGGCCGCCAGAAGTTGACGCTCAATTCGTCGCGACCCGTCTCATCCGGGTAATCGAAGCTATGAAACATCAGTCCATAGTCGAACTGTCCGTCGCTGTAGTATGCGCCCTCGCAGGAACCGAACACGCACGGCTCGACATATCCCTGGCAATCGCGGGTCCCCAGAAAAATGTCCTGACGGCCGCCCTTCTCCAGACTCCGCATCGCAATCTGATAGTGCTTCCCATCGTTCCGGTCCTCGGCGAGTTCGGGACGATGCGGGTTCCATTCGAAATGCGCGCGAACCCGATACTCGACGCCCGGCTCCGGAGTCGCGTCACCCGTCAGAAAGGTGTAGATCGCCAAGCCGTTGCCGCCGCCGTAGTCGACCGGCTTTGTTCCCTTGGTTTGCGTGCGAATTCGCTTCATCACACGAACCTGGTCGATATGCCAGATGAATGTCGGCTTCCAATAGATGGACTTCGCAATACCCTTCAATGCCTCGTAGGTCGGGATGTGGTACGAACACTTCTCGCCGCCCACTTTCGTAAGTGGGTCGGTGAACAGCGCATAACGGCCCCATACTCGAAACTCGATCGTGTTCTTCGGCGTGCTATGCAAACAAAGCCTCCATTTCTTCTGTACTCTTTGGATCGAAGCCGAAATCGTCGTGATAGTAACGGCGGTCGGCGTAGTAAATCCCGCTCTTGCCTTGCACCTGCTTTAACGCTCCGCTTCTTTCGAGCGCCTGCAACTCATTCAGTCGAACATTTACCGAATACTGTTGCGCCTCTCGCAGTAACCGATATTGCCGCTCCGGCTCGTAGGACGCGGCGAGTTCGTTGATGATCGCCAACCCACGGCCGCCATAAGGAACAATCACGCCCTGCATTGTCGCTTCGATGACTTCAAACAAATCCGCCGCCGTCTTGAACGACGCGGGAAAGGTGAGCTTCGGACCCGGCGCTTCGGAAACCGCGAGTGAGTTATCGGAGAGCATGCGCAACAACGAATCGCTTCGCTCCGCCCGCGGCGGCGACACTGGATAGTCCATTTCATCGCGTCGCGCGAAGAAGTAGTAGTCGAAATAGCGTTCCATGATCGCGACGTCACTCAAATCAACGATTTCTCCACACTCCCGTAGCACGCGTGCGGCCACTTCTTGAGACTTACGGATATCCGCGGGCGCTTGGCGAACTTCCTTGAGATTCACCACGTATACGTTGCCACTCTTTGTCTCGCCATGCCGGTTGCAACGCCCAGCAGTCTGCGCAATCGAATCCAGCCCCGCCAGTGCACGGATCGCAGCGCCGAAACTGATATCAACACCCGCCTCGATCAACTGCGTACTCACGCAGATCAGCGGTTCCTTGTTCTGTAATCGCTCGCCGATCTCTCGGAACTTATCCCGCCGGTGCGCCGGACACAGATTGGTACTCAGATAGACCACCCGTACGTCACCCGCCCTCTGACACTGGTCGTATAACGACCTCGCCTCGGACTTCGTGTTGACGACAATCAGACAGCTACCCGCGGAGGCAACCTCCGCTATCGCCAGTTCTGTGACGTCGGAATGTTCCCATGGAATCTGGCGCGTTCGATTGTGAACCACCGTGCGCCGCAGCCCGGCGAACAACGCGTCGATATCCGGCATTAGTTCGGGATGATTCGAAAGCTCCGCTGCCCCCTTTGCGGGGCACACCCGATGCAGCAACGGTTGAGTCGCCGTGCAAAATAGAATTGTCGAGCCACATTGGTGATGTAGAAAGTTCACCGCGTTGTTGAACATATGCACACAACGGACGGGCAATGTCTGAATCTCGTCAAAGATAACCACCGCCCGAGCCAATTGGTGCATACGGCGCGCCGCGCGGGTACCCGCGCCGAACAGAGTTTCCAGAAATTGAACAGCAGTCGTGCAAACGATCGGCGCGTCCCAGTTTTCCGCCAGGAGCCTTGCGCGACGGGTATCGAGGCACGGCGTGAGATTCGAATGATGCTCCAGAACGACACTCGACGGAGCATCCGCATCCCGCTCCAGAATCTCGCGCATCACTTGCGCATTCTGGTCGATGATCGAAATATACGGACTGACGTAGACAATACGATCCAGTTGGAGGCGTTGGGCATGCTGCAAAGCGAAACGAAGGCTAGCCAGTGTCTTCCCGCCGCCCGTCGGGACGGTTAGCGTATAGATTCCGGCTGAGCGTCCTGCGGCTTGAAGGCACGCGTCTGAAACAGCCGCGCGAAGCCTCGACACCGTCGCACTCCCGCCGCGGAGTGACGCCAGATGTTCTTCAAGGCGATCCGCAAGTAACCGCCACGAGATATACTTCCCGCCCTGCCGCAAGCCGGCTTCATGAGGCTCGGCGAACGTCGCAGTATCATTTCTGTCGCCGTCAATCAAACAGCTGAACAAAAACCTCGCAAGGAGACTGGCCTGAAACCGCATCGTTGTCGGACTCTGGCCGGCCCTCTTCTGAATCCTGCCCAAAGCGGACGCGATCTCTTCTGCCAGCAGAGGATCCCCCAGGATGCCATCGATCTGGGCCTTGACGGCCGCGTCGCAATTGGCGAGAGCTTCACCGCAATGCGAAGCGTCTTCAGCCCGCTCCATGCGCCGGTGCAGCGAGTTTTCACCATCGGGCTTTAAACAATCGATCATTCCCGAGTGATGCGAGGCAATGCAAACGGCAAGAAGTTCGGCCGCGGCCGACCGTGCTGGGACATTCCCATAGAGCGCCCGCCAGACAGCCTGGGCTCCGGCGGTCGAATGATCCACCGTTCCCCGATCCGGCGCGTCGCCAAAGGGATCCTGACTTAATCTCAGATACGTTTGAAATGCGCTCGAATATTTACCTAGGTCGTGCAGTAAACCAATCGCAGTGCCCGCGCGCTCCAGGCCGCATTTTCTGGCAACTTCGCCGGACAATCTTGATACTTGGAAGAGATGTTCGTGTAAAAACTGCTTACGATCCCCAGAACTATGGGCTAAATACAAGTACGGCGTCCCCCATTTACTGTGCGCCGGTACGCTTTCATTTCTGCAGTGTGCGACGAAGGCACCACATCAATCAATTCCCTCGTTTGCGGGGGTATTTGACTGATAGAGGAGGTTGACGAAAATCCTAGCGGGAAATTGGAAGGAAAAATCGAAGGAAGGAAAACAACACTCTACAGTATTCAGTGCATCCACCAGACCTGGCGATCTGGGGGATGCACTGACTTTTCGAAACAACTAGAAGGTGAACCGGCCCGTCAACTGAATCTGACGCGGAGTCCAGTACGACGACTGCAACTGCTGAATGCCATCCGAGGTATTGGGATTCACAAGACCCTGGATGTTAAACGCATTGAAAGCGTCCACATTGAAACGCAGCTT
>JAFDVT010000102.1 GCA_018268875.1 Acidobacteriota bacterium | reverse complement strand
GTTCACAAATTTCGCCGATGGCCGCAAGGTCCACACGATGCCCCGAAAGGTAGTTCACAAAGCTGATCGCCAGGAGTCGCGCGCCCTTGGCCGCCGCGTCGATCTTTTCGAACGAATCGTAAATCGACAGCCATTCGACGCGCACGCCCTTGGCTTCCAACCTCTTCCAGGGAAAGAAGTTCGCCGGAAATTCTTCCTGAAATGCCACGACCTTGTCGCCGGCCTTCCAGTCGAGGCCCATCTGGATGGTGGCGATGCCTTCCGACGTATTTTTGGTGATCGCGATCTCGCCCGGTTCCGCGTTCATCAGCTTCGCCGCCGCGGTTCGGAACCCGTCGTAACAGGCCATCCATTGGTCGTAGTGGTACGATCCCCAGTGGCAGGCGTCGTCCGCCAGATTCTTCATCGCATCCGCCGCCGGCTTGCACAGCGGCGCCACGGCCGCGTGGTTCAGATACACCAGATTTTCAGTAACCGGGAACAATTTACGATATTGCCGCGCAATGTCGAAACCCATCCTTTCTACTGTACGTTACAGTTACTGAAGGGTATACTTTAGCAGGGAGTGCACATGCGCAGACTCGTCGCCATTTTTCCGGCAACTCTGCTCCTGGCAGCCGGCTCTGTGGTTTTCGGCCAGGAAACCCAAGCCCCGCCGCCGGTTGCGGATAACACCCAGCAGGACGCCGTAGCCGACAACACCAAGGACACCAAGAAGAATTCGAAAAAGGATTCTGCGAAGGACACCGCCTCGGCGAAGTCGGACGACGACAACAAGGACAACAAGAAAAAGAAGGACAAAAAGAAGGACGTCGAAGCCATTGGCGACCGCGACGTCGGCAAGGGCATCAACTGGATCTCGCTTGAAAAAGAGATCGCCATGGGCAAGTCCTACGCCCAGGAAATCGAGCGCCAGGCCAAGGTGGTCGACGACCCGGTCATTGCCGAATACGTCAACCGTGTCGGCCAGAACCTGGTTCGCAACTCCGACGCCAAGGTGCCGTTCACGATCAAAGTGATCGACTCCGAAGAAGTCAACGCCTTTGCGCTCCCCGGCGGCTTCTTCTACGTCCACACTGGGCTGATCCTGAAGGCCGATAACGAAGCGGAACTGGCGGGCGTGATGGCCCACGAAATCGCCCACGTCGCCGCTCGCCACGGCACTCGCCAGCAAACCCGCGGCAACATCGCGCAGTTGGCCACCATCCCGCTGATTTTCTGGGGCGGTTGGGCCGGCTATGGCATCCGCCAGGCAACCAGCATCCTTCTCCCCATGACCTTTATGCAGTTCTCCCGCGGCTTTGAACGCGAGGCGGACCTGCTCGGCCTGCAGTATATGTACAAGACCGGTTACGACCCGACGGCGTTTGTGGACTTCTTCGAAAAGCTCCAGACGCTCGAAAAGCGTAAACCCGGCACGATGGCGAAGGTCTTTTCGACCCACCCGCCGACCGAAGATCGCATCAAGGACGCCCAGAAGAACATTCAGGAAATCCTCGACGCGAAGCCCGAATACGTGCTGAACCGTTCCGAGTTCAACGACGTCAAGGCCCGCCTCTACGCGATGCACAATCGCCGCCGGGTGGACGATAAGGACGCCAACCGTCCCCGCCTCCGCAAGGCGCCGGGTTCGGGTCCGGTAGATGCCGAAGACAAGAACGGCAAGGACGGCAAGACGACGACGGACGAAGACGAGCGTCCGACTCTGAAGCGCCGCCCGAGCTAAGACACGGCTGCGTAACCTGCAAAACGATACCCGACGCAAATGCGGGAAGTGGAACACCGGTTCCGCTTCCCGTTTTTCTCTTTCCGGTACTGCTGGTTCTATGTTTGAATAGTAAGGTCCGCCCGATAGATACGTCTTTAGGGTGGCGATGGTTTACGACAAAACGATGAATTCCTCGACAGCGGTTCGCGGCATATTATCCAACTCCAGAATGGCCCGCAAGACCCAGCAGGTGTATGACGCTCTGGCGCCTGTCTACCCGGTTTCTTCGTATCTGTTCCACGCCGACGCCCATCGCGCCGCGCTCCGCCAGTCGGAAGTTCGCGACGGCATGGACATTCTGGAAGTCGCCACCGGTTCCGGTGAACTGTTCCGCAAACTTGTGGAACTCAATTCCACCGGCCGCACGGTCGGCATCGACCTGTCGCATCAGATGGCCGCGCGCAGCCAGCGCATGGCCCGCAAGCATTTCCCGCGGTCGGCCAGCGCCTGCTACACGGCGTCCGGTTGCCGCCTGCCCCTCGCGGACCACAGCTTTGACCGGATCTTTTCCTGCCTGATGCTCGAACTGCTGGACCCGCCGGCCCGCCGCCTCGCGTTGATCGAGTTCCGTCGCGTGCTACGCCCCGGCGGCCGCGCGACCCTGGTTCTGATTGGCGAGGATTCGCGAGTGTTCAACTGGCTGTTCCGCCGCGCCACCCGCACGATCCCGGCGTTCTGGGGTCCGCAAACCGAAAACGCGGTCCTGAGCATGTTCGACGAGATCGGCTTCAAGATCGTCGCCAGCCAGCGCCTGCGCCAGAACGGCTACCCGAGCTTTATTCTCACCATCGAATAGCCGACCCGATCCAAGCGTACACGGCGCTGACGGCGATGTTCGCCAGCGTCGTCACCGCGAGGAACCGGCCGAACGGCATTCTCGAGAACCCTGCTACCATCACGCTCGCCTCAGCCAGCACCGGTACGGCACGGGCGATCAGCAAGCCCCACACGCCGTACTTTTTCTGTAACGTGAACGCCCGCCCCGTCTCCTCGGGAACCACCGCCCGCCCGAACCAGTACCCCAGGATCGAACCAGCCGTCATACCGGTGACGGACGCCAGCAAGCCCAGCGGAAAGCCCAACAGCGTGCCCGCCACCGTACTCACGATGCTCGATGGAATGGGCAGGAAGACGTCCAACGCGAGCGCAATGGCGATCCAGGCGAACGACAGCCGTGGATCGGCCTTGATACGCTCCAGAGTCCATGCGGACATCGGTTCGTCGAACAGGACGAACGGAAGCAGGATAAAGGCGAGCAGCCCGGCGAGGATCGCGACCCGGCGTGACAACGTCAAAACTTACTGCCGCATTCCGGGCAGAACTTCACGCCCGGCGTAGGCTGATGTCCGCATTGCGGGCAGAACTTGGGTGTTGGCTTCGCGGCGGCGGTGCCACACTGCGGACAGAACTTCGCCTCGCCCAGTTGCGCGCTGCATTGTACGCAGACGGGTCCAGGTCCACCGGCCGATGCCGACCGCACATACTGTTCCGCCTGCATGTTGATGCCCGAAGCGTAATCCACCGTGCGAGCCTTCTCGTACAACTGATTGCGCATCGCGTCGGCCTTTGCCTGCGCCTGCGCGGAAGCCACCTGTTCGTGAAAGTCCGGCGCGCACTCTTCGCACTGGTTCGCTTTCTCGTTCCAGCAGACTTCCGGACACACCCACTTGCCGCACCGCGTACATTGCTTGAACTTCAGCTTGCCTTCTTCGACGGCCGTCTGCAGCGCCTCGTCGTGCGCCTTGCCGCCGATGGCCCGCTGAATTTCGTACGCGGAATGTCCCGCGCCATGTCCCCAGCCGAAGAGCGAACCCGCGGCATTCAGCAGCGACCCGGCAATGCCGATCGCCGACGGCTGGAACCGAGACATCGACCCGTTCCCGCATTTGTCACAGTAAAACTTGAATTGAAAACCCTTGTCCGTCGACAAGTCGTCGAAGTTGCGGACGAACGTGATCATTGCCATAGGTGCCAGCTCTATCTTAGCGTCTTGACCGGGCGCCTAGCCCCGGCCGACAAACGGCATCTTGGTCGCCATCACGGTCATCGTCAGCACGTTGGCGGTCAAGGGCAGATCGGCCATGTACAGCACCGCATCGGCCACTTGTGACGCTTCCATCGCCGGCTCCGGAACCACCGTACCGTTCGCCTGCCGCGCCCCCGCCCGCGTCACCACCGTCATGTCCGTCGCCGCGTTGCCGATGTCGATCTGCCCGCACGCGATGTCGAACTCGCGCCCGTCGAGCGC
>JAFDVT010000101.1 GCA_018268875.1 Acidobacteriota bacterium | reverse complement strand
GGTTTCGGACGTCGTGACGCGCGGCGCCGTTCCCGCCAGCATTCGCGAGAAGGTTCTGCTGTGGGTCGGCTGTATCGCCGGCGCGCTCGAAGAAAACGAATATCGCGCCAAGTTGGCCGCGGCCGGATTCGGCGAGATCGAAATCGAGCCCACGCGCGTGTACCAGGTGGATGACGCACGGGCCTTCCTGAGCGGCCAGGGGCTTGACGTCGACGCGCTGGCCCCCGAGGTGGATGGCAAGTTTCTGAGCGCCTTCATTCGGGCTGTCAAACCCAATGGCCGTTAAGAGACAGAGCATCCTCGTGCTGTGTACGGCGAACTCGGCGCGGAGCCAGATGGCCGAGGGCTTGCTGCGGCACGATTTCGCCGATCTGTTCGACGTCGTGGAAAGCGCGGGCGCAAAGGCTACCTTCGTGCGGCCGGAGGCGGTGTTGGCGATGCGGCAGATCGGCGTGGATATCTCGGGCCAGCGGTCAAAAAGCATCGACGAGTTCGCGGCCTCGACCTTCGATTGCGTGGTTACGGTGTGCGACAACGCCCGCGAGTCCTGCCCGGTTTACCCGGGACACTCGGCAAGGCGGATCCATCACGCGTTTGCGGATCCGGCGGCGTTGCAAGGTACGGAAGAAGAACGGGTGGCCGAATTTGCCCGCGTGCGGGATCAGATTCGCGCGTGGCTAGCGGCTACGTTCCGAAGTTCCACGTGATCGACGCGCCTGGGTCAGGGCCGTTGCAGAGCCTTCCACAGCGCCGATACCATCTCGCGCCCGGCCAGCATCCGGTCGGCGATGTTGGGCCGGGAACCGCCCAATTTGGGATGCTTTGCGATCCGCATCTCGATGAGAAAACCGGGAATGTGACGGGCCGCGTATAAGCCTTGCACGACGTTCATCCGTCCGGCCATCCCGCTGGTTGTGGTTTCCGGTTCCACCCGAGGTTCGGGACTGCTGGGTGCGAACGTCTTGCCTTCCATCCAGAACCGGTTGAAGCGTTCCAGCAGCGGTCTGGTTTTCTTCGACGGGTCGGGCGGACCGGCCAGATATTCACTGGTTTCCGTGTTGTGGACGGTAACAAACGCGTCGATGCGATGGCCTGAATCGAGCCAATCGTAAATCGCCTTCTTTTGTGCCGCAATCTCGGGCATCTTGCGCGGATCGTTGATGTCCCAGTTGCGATTCAGGTCGTAACCCGCCGCGTTGAACCGCACGCCGCCATTGGCGACTCCGTCGGGATCGCACATCGGCAGGATCTTCACGATCGCGCCGTTTCGGATCTCACGAGCCACCGGGTCGTCGGACAGGAGAAAACGTATGGCGCCTTGGCCGGTCCAGGAACTGCCCGCTTCCCAGGCATGTTGCCGGAACATGAGCCAGATCACCTTGCGGCCCGCCGGATCTCCCGTGTTCGCGGTGATGGTCAGAAGCGGGATGTCGCGCTTTTGCGGCGTCCGCCCAATCGATTCGATCTTCAGGTACGGGCTGCCGCTAACGTCTTCGAACAGCGCTTGCAAATTCTGGTTGGTGTACGGCGGGACGTGGGCGATCCAGTAATGGGCATGCTCCAATCCGGTCTGAATGCGGAATCGCATGGATGGGCCGGATTCGTCATATTCGCCGGTTTCCACCGGACGCCAGGTCTTCTGGTCGAAGCTGATGTACGGCGGCGTATCGCGCGTAATGGCGCCTCGGTTGGGCTGGTAATTGTATTCCCCGGCGAGGTCGACCAGATCGAACGTCAACGTCCGTTCGCGGGTTCCGTCGACGCGAAAGTAGTACCAGCTTGCCTGCCGGTTGCGATGTGCCTGATCGGTCTGCCCGACGACGTGCAGCCGGAAATGATCCGGCCCCACCTGTTCGACGCGCCCCATCTTTCCGCCTTCGAAGTCGGTATGAATCGTGGCGGCCGATAGGAGCATGGCCATGGGCAGCAGAGCAATCACTCGGAAATCAGTTCCATCTTCTTCAACGTCTCGGCGGGTTCCGGTGGATCGAACCGGCTGACCACACCCTTTTGCCGCCCGTTTTCGAGCACCACCCCGTAGGGCGTCGTGTCGAACGGAAACAGCTTCTTCAATTCCTCATGTTCGAGCGTCGTAACGGCCTTGAGACCGGTGTCCTTCAGGAACGCCTGTGCGAACTGCTTCTGGCGCGTCGGGATCGCCACCACGCGCGTCGCGCCCCAGTTGTACTTGGACATCGCTTTCGCAGCCGCGTCGCAATGCATGCACTCGGGATCGTAAAAGAACAGGAAGACCCGGCCGTGCTGGAGGTCGAATGCTTGCCCGTCGGCGGTAATCCGCGCGGGCGCCTCAATTCCGCTGACGCGCGACATCGCCACTCCGTAACAGACGCCGGTAAACACCGCCACCGCACCCAGCGCCACCATCGCGCCGCGCAGGTTCGAGGCGGGCCTCGCCCACCAGCCGGCCAGGCCAGCCAGCAACAGCATCACGCCATCGCCGATAAAGAACCCGGGACCGATCGCGCGCTTGAGCATCGGAAAGCAGCTGCAATCCATGCTCTTGAACTCGGTGTAGTTCCAGCCCATGTACGCCATGAAGCCGAGCAGCAGAACGATCGACAGCGCCGCGCCCCACTTGCGGAAGCGTGGAACCAGAATCATGAGTCCCGCCCAAGTCTCGCCGGCGGCAAGCGCGAGGGTAAACGGAAGACTCAACGCGTAAGGAACCTTGAACTGTTCGATCTTGATCGTCCAGCCCAGCGGATCGGTTATTTTCCAGATGCCGGAAACCAGAAACAGGATGCCGATGATGCCAGCGGCGATATGCGAAACGGTGGACTTCCAGTGGGGGATCACCCACGCCGGTTCGCCTTCGGCGGCGCCTGCGCGGACCTCGGCGGATCGTGGATCCGCAATGGACTCGG
>JAFDVT010000100.1 GCA_018268875.1 Acidobacteriota bacterium | reverse complement strand
GCAATCCTTCTGTCGATCCACAATTTCGCAGTCTTCAAAATGCCGCATCACCACGCGAACCGCGGCCGCTTCGACCGCAGCTCGAACTTCCACGTCGGCTTGGCGTGCCGCGGCAGGTGGACGACGCGAAAACTTCGTTTCTCGCTCACGTGCTTCGTCCTCCGATTCAAAATACAAACCTATTGTGTAGTTTGGATCCTGCGTTTCCTTCAAGAGTGTTTCGCGGTCCTCGGTGTGCCGGACGACGCGATACTTGCCTTGATAACGCCAGCGGTTGGTCGCTTCCTTTTCAAAGAACGGAATAAAGTCTCCGGTCGATGCCAACCAAAGCGCGGCTCGCCGCTTGTTCGGACCGCTGCCGATATACATCCGGCCGGGCATGAATGGGTTTCGCTTGAGCTGATAGCGACATGCGACAACCCTGCCGCCACTTTCGGGCAGAACAGCCTGTACGTTGCCTCCAAGCGCACTTGCGATTTCGATTGGCGTATAGATGCCTTCGCGAATGAATTCCGGCATTGCGACTCTTTTCTCTCAAAAACGAAGAGGCGCCGTCCTCGATTGGGAGGAACAGCGCCGTTTCGTTTTTTTTGATGGATGCGGTTTACGAGGCCCGGTCGAAGTACCCGGCGGCGAGTTCCGGCTTGATGTCGAGCGCCTGCTTCCACAGCTTGCGAGCCTCATCCTGCAGACCCTGCGCCTTCAACGCGTGACCCAGGTTGAGCATCGCTTCGGCGAACTGCGGTTTTTCATTGAGCGCTTCGCGGTACAGGCGGATCGCGTCGTCCAACTGCCCCGACTTCTGGAGCAGCAGACCCGTGTTGTAAAACAACTCCGGCGACCGTTCGCCCGCTTCGATCATACGCGCCTGCATGTCGAGCGCCTGCTCGAAGTCTTCCTTCTCGATGGCCATGGCGGCAAGACCGCGGAGCGCATCGAGCGAGGTGGGATTCTGCGACAGCACCACTTCAAACGACTTGGCCGCATGGTCCTGCAGGCCCGTGTTCCAGCAGCACAGCGCGAGGTTCATGTGCGCTTCCACCCAATCCGGGCGGCGGCGGACACACTGTTCAAACGCTTCGCCGGCGGTGCGGTAATCATTGCGCTGCAGGCGAATGTGGCCGAGGCGGAACCACGCGTCTTCCCAATCCGGGTTGCGCGTCAGGAGCTTGGCGTACAGCTGTTCGGCTTCTTCCGTGGCGTTCAACTGCTCGTAGACCGACGCCAAGTTGTACTGGACGTCGTTCAGCTCGGGCGCCAGTTGCAGTGCCTTTTCGTAGGCCGTTTTCGCGGCTTCGAGGTCCCCCGATTCCTGCTGCGAGATGCCGAGGTTCACCCAGGCCTGCTTGGCGTCCGGACGGATCTGTAGCGCCTTGGTGTAGGCGGCAATCGCGTCGGCAAACCGGCTGCATTTCTGCTGGGCGACACCCAGGTTGAACCAGCGTTCAAAATTGTCAGGCGAGGCCTCGACGAGCTTGGCGCAGAAGGTGGCGGCCGCTTCGTGATCGTTCGACGCGAAGGCGCAACTTGCCAGGCCTTCGAGCGCGGTGAGCGAGTTGGGACGCAGCGTGAGCAGCTTTTCGGCAAACTCGCGCGTCATCGCCTCGTCCTTGCGGGCCATGCCGATGGTGACGAGGTTCACCAGACATTCTTCGAACTTGGGGTTGCGCGACAGCAGCTTGCGGTAACCCGCGGCGGCTTCGTCGAACTTCCAGAGAATCTGCAGAGCGACGGCGCGCCCGAACTGGGCGGTTTCGTTCTTCTCGTCGCGGGCAAGCACACGATCGAACTGTTCCAAAGCCTGTTCGGCCTTGTCGCTGTGCAGCAGACAGATGCCCAGACCGAGACGCGTATCGACGCGTTCGGCGTCATACACCAAGGCGCGCTGGAACGACGCCGCGGCCTCCGTCCAACGGGTCAGCTTTTCCTGGCAGATCGCCAGGTTGAAGTTGGCCGTCGGATGATTCGGCACCAGTTCCAGCAGGCGCTGGTACGAATTGGCCGCCTCCTCAAACTGGTTCAGCTCATAGAGCAGGTGGCCTTTTGCCGAGTGGACTTCCGGAGAATCCTCGCCGGCATTGACGGCTCCCTGCAATTCTTCGAGCGCTTCTTGGCGCTTGCCTTCCAGGTGCAGCGCCACCGCACGGGCCAAAAAGGCGGAAACCGCGCTGTCTTTCTTTTCTGCCGGTCCTTTGCTCATCTTCTCTGTAGAACCTCGTTCATCTCGAATCGCTAAAAACGTTGGGAGTGGCGGCTTCCGAGCACCACCCGGCGCTGGACGACTCGCCGCTACACTCTTGGCGCGAACCAGGCGCAGATTTTGCCGATCAGATCGTTCTGATAGGTCACCTGCACCCAGCGAACCCGGGATTCCTCGCCGCGGCCGGAGAAAAATCCCACGCCGCCGAACGGGAACCGGTCATCGGACCAAGAGTCCACGACGGAGTCCTGCACAAGGATCGCGTAATCCGACCCCCTAATATCCATTCGGATGCGGAACAGCGTGTCTTTATAGAGGTTGAGCGGTAAAGGATGCTCAATTCGCGGACCTTCCTTGCCGTCGACCACCGTATAGCGGACAATTGTGTACCGCGGAAGGGGCCCGCCGCCGCGTTGGACCAGCTTTACGGCGTGGTAGTTATTGAAATCGAGCGCACGTACCACCCAGCCGATCGCGGCATAGTCAATCTTCCCCAAAAACTGCACGGAATAGTCCGTGAGGTTCATCGACGGACGGTACAGCGCAAGGCTGCGCGGGCGGATAAACCCGGTCTGGTCGTAGGTCCAGGCCGTGCCGTTGCGCGAATCCCAGCTATCGAGGCCGAACGAAAAATCGTCGGCGAGTTCGACGGCCGCTCGCGCCAGCAGCATGCGGTCCACCTGATTCAGCTTGGGGTTGTCTTTCGGCTCCACCTCTTCGGGCGGCGGAGCGGCGGCGGTCACCTGCGTGGTGGACGGCAGCTTCGAATCGACGACCACACGGCGTTCCCGAGTCGGGTTGCGGCGGATGGCCGTGCTGGACGGGGCTGGCATGTCCTTGGCCAGGACCACGGGTTCGCTCAAGCTGCCATCGAAGGACGGCTTGAGCGCGATGAACGCAAGAACCGGGATCGCCAGGGCCAGCGACCGTGAAAACCAGGATTGCGTCTGCCAGAAGCGGACCAGGGGACCGATGAACGGCACTTCCCGGCGCTTCGCGTTGGCGTTGGCGCCGACCATCATCGACGGCTGCGTCGAGAGCGCGGGGTCCTTCACCGCCGCCGGATCAAGGGCCGGGAACTTGCTGGTCGGCAGCGTCGGCGTCTGCGGTTCGAAATCGGCCAGACGGGCGACCAGACGCGCCCAGTCGAACTTTACCGGCTCGCCAACCCAGCGCGGCAGCGCCGGACGCGGCGGGATAATCCACGGTTCGAGCGACTCCTTATACACCTGGCGGTACGACGCAAGATTGCAGGCGCGCAGGCGTTCCTTGCCGGGCGTATGGAACAGGCGGCGGGTACGGCGGCGCGTCGGTTCGGCCGGCAGGATGTCCGGCACGGGAGGCAGTTCGATGGCCGGCGAGCGTTCGGTCTCCGTATGGAACGGAACCCAGGCAGCCGAAGCATCCTCCCAACGGACCCTGGACAGCGCAGCGTCAGCGGCCACTGCGGGAGGCGGCAGACGGAAGCATTGCGGCGGATCGAACGGCGGCAATACCGGGTCTAGCGGCGAATCGAGCACCTTCGACACTCGAGTCGCGGGGTCGAGCGCGGGGCGGGCGTCAACGGATTCCGGCGCGGCGGGCAGCGCCTCCAAAGTGTCCTGACAAATCGCGGCAGGCGCGGGGGAACAGGAGTTGCGCGGAAAGCGGACCTTGCGAATCTTGCTAAAAAACGGAGGCTCGGGTTCGGGAACCGGAGGCGGAGGAACGGGTGGTGGCGTTTCCGGGACAGCGGCTACGGCCTCGTCCTCGGGCGGCGCAATCGGACCAAGGTTCAACAGCCGCATGACGCGATGGCGGCCGGTCCTCGACAAGTCGGTCGCGATGGGCGATGCCGAAGAAGCCGTGCTACGCGGTTGAGGATAAGGCGGTGGGGGGACGGACTGCTGCTCCATGGCGCGCGCCGCGACACCGAAGTATTCGCGGGCATGCGCCTGGGAGCAAAATTCTTCGCCCATCCTGGGGTAGAACTGCTTGCCACATCGCAAGCATTCCGCTGTTGAGACTACCATCCATAATCATGATGGGCGGCGTCGGATGGGTTTACTACCGAGTGAATGCCTGACTGAAGGGCACTTTCCTCTAAGGTCTCTACTTAGGAAGACGTAGGCCGTCCTAACCCCAAGGTCGAGTGCCCGAGGATACTACTTCCGGTTGTGCTTGCGGAAGCGCATCCAGGCCAGCAGTCCGGTGGCGAGACCAGCGGCGACGCCGGTCGAGGGTTCGGGAACCTGCGGGATGGCAATGACCTGCGGGGCCGCGATGCTGCCCGCGAGAGCCGACATATTGTACTTGCTGACCGTGCCGCCAGTATTGCCGTTGCTGCTGCCGCTGCCCGTCGACGAAGTGCCGCCAGTCGAGGAACTGCCGCCGGCCGTTCCGTCAGAGGTCGCATCGGTGGCGGCGCCGGAAACCGAGTTCGAGAAGCCGGAGACCGAGGACGGCGAAGCGCCGCTGCCGGCATCGGAGCCGACCGTGGTGGACCCGGCAAGCAGGTTCACGAACTGGCGCTGGGATGCGCCGCTGTCAGCCGTCGAAAAACTCGTGGTGTCCACCTGGAAGCCGTTGGAGCCGAAAGCGGCTTGCACAACGGTAAGCTCGACGGCAGGCACGT